>NZ_JZWV01001146.1 GCF_000966975.1 Streptomyces katrae
CCGGGCCCGGACCCCCTTCGAGGGGTTCCGGGCCCGGCCCGTTTCCGTAGGACCGCTACCGGCTAGCCGTGCGCCCGCAGCAGCGACCGCATCGTGCGCATCGCCACCGACAGGTTCGCCAGGTCGAAGTCGTCCGAGCCCCGGATCTCGTCCAGGGTCGTCCGCGCCCGGCCGATCAGCGCCGCGTTCTTCTCCTCCCACGCCTTGAAGCGCTCCTCGGGAGTGGCGTCCGCCTCGCCCACCGACAGCACGTCCGCCGTCAGCGCCGCGTGCGCCGCGAACAGGTCCTCACGGATCGACGCACGGGCCATCGACTGCCAGCGGTCCGAACGCGGCAGCTCGATGATCCGGTCCATCAGCTGCGTGATCTCCAGCCGGTCGGCGAGGTCGTAGTACACCTCGGCGACGGCCAGCGGGTCCACGCCCGTCCGGTCGGAGGTGGCCACGATGTCCAGCGTCGGGAACGCCGACGAGAACCCGGCCACCTTCGCCGCGAGCTCCGACGGCACACCCTCGCCCGTCAGCTCGTCCATCACCGACTGGTACCACTCCAGGTCCGCGCCGCGCACCAGCTTCGGCAGCTCGGCCCAGACCTGCGCCACCCGCGCGCCGAACAGCTCGACGGTCTCGGTGATCTGCAGCGGCTGCGGCCGGTTGTTCAGCAGCCAGCGCGTACCGCGCTCCACCAGGCGCCGCGAGTGCAGCCGCACCCGGGTCTGGACGTCCGCCGGGACCTTGTTGTCGAGCGCCTCGACCGCGTCCCACACCTGGGCCAGGCCGAAGATCTCACGGGCCGACAGCTGCGCCCGGACGATCTCCTCCAGGGACGCCCCGGTCTCCTCCCGCAGCCGGTGCAGGAAGGTCGAACCACCGGTGTTGACGGTGTCGTTCACCAGCAGCGTCGTGATGATCTCCCGGCGCAGCGCGTGCGCGTCGACCTGCTCCGGGAACTTCGCCACCAGCGCGCCCGGGAAGTAGGCGTGCAGCAGACGGCGCAGGTACGGGTCGTCCGGGAGCTCGGTGTGGATGAGCTCGTCCGCCACCGTGATCTTGGTGTAGGCGAACAGGACGGCCAGCTCCGGCTGCGTCAGACCGCGGCCGGTGTTCAGCAGCTCGCGGATCTGCCGGTCGTTGGGCAGGAACTCCAGCTGGCGGTCCAGCTGCCCGTCCCGGCCCAGCCGGCGCATGAAGCGCTGCTGCGCGTGCAGCAGGCTCGACGCCTGCGCGGAGCCGTTGGCCAGGGCCACGTTCTGCGCGTAGTTGTTGCGCAGGACCAGGCGGCCGACCTCGTCCGTCATCTCGGCCAGCAGCTTGTTGCGCTGCTTGACGGTCATGTCGCCCTCGGCGACCAGCCCGTTCAGCAGGATCTTGATGTTCACCTCGTGGTCCGAGGTGTCCACGCCCGCGCTGTTGTCGATGGCGTCGGTGTTGACCTTGCCGCCCTCGCCGCCGGCGCCGCTGCGGGCGAACTCGATCCGGCCCAGCTGGGTCAGACCCAGGTTGCCGCCCTCGCCGATGACCTTGGCGCGGACGTCGGAGCCGTTGACGCGGATCGCGTCGTTGGCCTTGTCGCCGACGTCGGCGTGCGTCTCGGCCGTCGCCTTGACGTACGTTCCGATGCCGCCGTTCCACAGCAGGTCCACCGGGGACTTGAGGATCGCCTGCATCAGGTCGGCCGGGGTCATCTTGGTGACGCCCGCCTCGATGCCGAGGGCCGCCCGCATCTGCGCGTTGACCGGGATGGCCTTCGCGGTACGCGGGTGGATGCCGCCGCCCGCGGACAGCAGCGCGGTGTCGTAGTCCGCCCACGAGGACCGCGGCAGCTCGAACAGGCGCCGGCGCTCCGCGTACGAGGTGGCCGCGTCCGGGGTCGGGTCGATGAAGATGTGCCGGTGGTCGAAGGCGGCGACCAGGCGGATGTGCTCGGAGAGCAGCATGCCGTTGCCGAAGACGTCACCGGACATGTCGCCGACGCCGACGACCGTGAAGTCCTCGGTCTGGGTGTCGTGGCCCAGCTCGCGGAAGTGCCGCTTGACGGACTCCCAGGCACCGCGGGCCGTGATGCCCATGCCCTTGTGGTCGTAGCCCGCGCTGCCGCCCGACGCGAAGGCGTCGCCCAGCCAGAACCCGTACGACTCGGCCACGCCGTTGGCGATGTCGGAGAAGGTCGCGGTGCCCTTGTCGGCGGCGACGACCAGGTAGGTGTCGTCCCCGTCGTGGCGGACCACGCCCTTGGGCGGGACGACCTCGCCCGCGACCATGTTGTCCGTGATGTCGAGCAGCGCCGAGATGAAGATCTTGTACGAGGCGATGCCCTCGGCCAGCCAGGCGTCGCGGTCCACCGACGGGTCCGGCAGGTTCTTCGCGACGAAGCCGCCCTTGGCGCCGACCGGCACGATGACGGTGTTCTTGACCATCTGCGCCTTGACCAGGCCGAGGATCTCCGTACGGAAGTCCTCACGGCGGTCGGACCAGCGCAGACCGCCTCGGGCGACCTTGCCGAAGCGCAGGTGGACGCCCTCGACGCGCGGGGAGTACACCCAGATCTCGAACGCCGGGCGCGGGGCGGGCAGGTCCGGGATGGCCTGCGGGTCGAACTTCATCGACACGTACGAGTGCTGCTCGCCCGCGGAGTTCAGCTGGAAGAAGTTCGTGCGCAGCGTGGCCTTGATCAGCGTCAGGAACGCCCGCAGGATGCGGTCCTCGTCGAGCGAGGCGACCTGGTCCAGGGCCCCGTCCAGCTCCTCCAGCATGGCGTCGACGAGCTCGGTGCCGGCGGACTGGCGGCCGGGCGACATCCGCGCCTCGAAGAGCGAGACCAGCAGCCGGGTGGTGTGGACGTTGTTGCGGAGGGTGTCCTCCATGTAGTCCTGGCTGAAGGTGGAGCCGGCCTGGCGCATGTACTTGGCGTACGCGCGCAGGACGACGGCCTGCCGCCAGGTGAGCCCGGCGCCCAAGACGAGGGTGTTGAAGTTGTCGTTCTCGGCCTCGCCGGTCCACACGGCCGCGAAGGCCTCCTGGAACCGCTCGCGGGCGTCGTCGCCGAGGTGGGCGTCGCCGTTGCCCGCCGCGGGCATCCGCAGGCCGAAGTCGTAGATCCAGGCGCTCACCCGGTCGCTGCGGCGCAGCTCGTACGGGCGCTCGTCGGTGACCTCGACGCCCAGGCGCTGGAGGACCGGCAGGACGGCGGACAGGGAGACCTGCTCACCCTCGCGGTAGATCTTGAAGCGGCGCTCGCCCGGTCCCGCGCCCACGGGCTCGTACAGGGAGAGCGCGAACTCGCGGTCGCTGGCCGACAGCCGCTCCAGGTGGCACAGGTCGGACACGGCCATGCGCGGCGTGTGGTCGGCCTTGTAGCCCTCGGGGAACGAGCCGCTGTACTTGCGCAGCAGCTCGGCGGCGCGCTCCTCGCCCAGCTCGGCCGTCAGGGCCTCGCCGAAGCCGTCGGCCCAGGAGCGGGCGGCCTCCACCAGGCGGGCCTCGACGCGCTCGACGTCGGCGTCGGTCAGGGCAGGCAGCTGGGTGCCCTGCGGGACGCGGACGACGAAGTGGATGCGGGAGAGGACCGACTCGGTGTTCCAGGCGGTGAAGTCCACGCTGGTGCCGCCGAGCTCCTCCTTCAGGATGTCCATCAGCCGCAGCCGGACACCGGTGGTGAACCGGTCGCGCGGCAGGTAGACGAGGGCCGAGTAGTAGCGGCCGTACTCGTCCTGGCGCAGGTAGAGCCGCAGCCGGCGGCGTTCCTGCAGGTACAGGACGGAGGTGGCGATCTCGCGGAGCTTGTCGACGGGGGTCTGGAACAGCTCGTCGCGCGGGTAGGTCTCCAGGATCTGGAGCAGGTCGCGGCCGTCGTGGCTGGACGGGGAGAAGCCGGCGCCCTCCAGCACCTCGGCGACCTTGCGGCGGATCACCGGGACCCGGCGCACGGACTCGGTGTACGCGGCGGAGGAGAACAGGCCGAGGAAGCGGCGCTCGCCGACCACGTTGCCCTCGGCGTCGAACTTCTTGACGCCGACGTAGTCGAGGTACGAGGGGCGGTGCACGGTCGCGCGGCTGTTGGCCTTCGTCAGCACCAGCAGCTCGTGCTCGCGGGCCTTGGCGCGGGCGTCGGCCGGCAGCCGGTTGAAGGACGGCGAGACGGGGTGCGCGTCCTCCTGGCCGTGGTGGACCGGGTCGGAGCGCAGGATGCCCAGGCCGGTGCCGGGGACGGCCGCGAGGGCGTCGCCGTCGACCAGGTTGTACTCGCGGAAGCCGATGAACGTGAAGTGGTCGTCGGCCAGCCAGCGCAGCAGCTCGCGGGCCTCCTCCAGCTCGTACTCGCGCAGGTCCGGCGCGGTCGGCTCGTTCGGCAGCTCTTCGGCGATGCGCAGTGCGGCGTCGCGCATCTTCTCCCAGTCCTCGACGGACTCGCGGACGTCGGACAGGACGCGCAGCAGGTCGCCGGTGATCTGCTTGAGGTCGGCCTTGTCGGTCTCGCGGTCGATCTCGACGTGGATCCACGACTCGACGAGGGAGTCGTGCGGGCGCGCCGTCTTGGGACCGTGGGCGTCGCAGTCGGGGCCGAGGATCTCGATCAGCTTGCCGGTGACGTCACGGCGCACGACGACCGTCGGGTGGATCACGACGTGGATGCCGCGGCCCTGGCGGGACAGCTCGTTGGTGACCGAGTCCACGAGGAACGGCATGTCGTCGGTGACGACCTCGACGACCGAGTGGCTGGAGGTCCAGCCGTTCTCCTCGACCGTGGGGGTGTGCACGCGGACGTTCGCCGTGCCCTGCGGGCGGGCCTCGGCCAGCCGGTAGTGGGAGAGCGCCGCGCCGAACACGTCGACCGGGTCGCGGTCCGCGAGGTCCTCGGGGGCCGTGTGCAGGTAGTAGCGCTGGAGGTAGGCGAGCGTCGCGCCCTGTCCGGGGTGCTCCCCTTGCTCGGACCCAGTCGGAAGTAGCCCCCCGGCCGGGCTGTTCTCAGCTACCCGTGCCGCCCGCGCGAGCAGCTCGGCCTTTGCTTCGTCCAGCTTGGTCTGCATGTCCTCTGGCTCCTGTCGCGCGCCATTGCGTGACGTAGGTGAAGGAAGGAATGACAGAGCGCCGAGATGGAACGGAAAGTCCATCCGGATCCGGTTGCGGCGCCGTGTCGTCGGGAGAGCCGCCCGGGAGGGCTTCGACCATGATCGACAGGTCCCGGCGGCGGGGATCAGCGAAAGCCCGGGCACGGACGTGCGCCGGGCGCGGGCCGGGGGCATGGGTGCCCCCGAGGACTATCGCGCTGATCACGGGTACAAGGCTATCTCGCCGCACCCCCAGGTCGTCATTCACTGCATCTGTACAAAACCTGGGTTAAAACCTGGACACTCTGGCCAGCGACTCGGCCGCCGCGACGTGCGGGGGTCGTTATCCGGCCAGCTCACGGGCGGTGGCGACGGCCTCGGCGAGGCTGTCGACGACCGGTACGCCCGCGGTCTCCAGACTGGCCCGGCTGTGCGAGCCACCGGTGTACAGAACCGCGCGTGCGCCCACGTGGGCGGCGGCCAGCGCATCGTCCACGGCGTCGCCGACGAGGACCGTACGGGAGGCCGTCACACCGGCCGCCTCCATGGCGGCCATATGGCGTACGAGGTGCCCCGCCTTGGAGGTGTGCGAGGGTCCGGTGCGGCCGTCGACCCGGAGGAAGTGCACGTCGATGCGGTGTTCACGGACCAGGGGGACCAGCTTGTCGTGGGGCGCGAGGGACAGCAGGGACTGGGTGAACCCGTCCGCCTGCCAGCCCCGCAGCAGCTCCCGCGCGCCCTCGGCGAGACCGGAGTCGGCGGCGGCCGCCCAGTAGTGCCGGTGGAAGGCCTCGTCCATGACGACCCACTCGGCCTCGGTGGGCAGCCGGCCCATGAGCCGCTCGTAGAACTTCGGCACGGGCACCACGTACAACTCGCGGTACCGCTCCAGGGTGATCGGCGGGAAACCGAGCTCGGCGAAGGAGGCATTGGTGGCGGTCATGACGGCGTCGATGTCGTGGAGCAGGGTCCCGTTCCAGTCCCACACGATGTGGGCCGTACCGTCACTCACCGGAACCTCCGCCCCCATTCCACTCAACCCGCCCAAGGCACCCATCCCACTCCTCCCGCTCACCCCAGCAGCCCGGGGATCTCCTGCACGCCGAACCACAGCAGCTCGTGGTCCTCGGCCCCGTCGACGGTGAACTGCGCGTCGTCGTCCCCGGCGTCCGCGGCGGCCAGGGCCCCGGCGGCGGCGGTGACGTCCTGCTCGGCGTCCTCGGCGTCCACGTGCACGGCGGCGGCCACGGACAGCCGCACGGCGGCGGCGAGCGTCACCTGCCCGAGGGTGGCC
>NZ_JZWV01001147.1 GCF_000966975.1 Streptomyces katrae
CTTGTCCGCCACGTCCACGGCGACCACGACCCGCTTGCGCGGAGCGGCGGCGTCCTCGGCCAGCATCCGCAGGGAGGCGGCGGCGGCCCGGCTCAGGGCCGCGTACTCCAGCTCCTCGATGTCGTCGGAGACGTACCACTCCCGCAGCCCGGGGGTCACCGCGTACGCAGTGAGCGGGGCGGGCCCCAGCTCGCCCGCCTTGTGCGCCTCGGCGAGCCCGGGGAGGGTCAGGGGGACGTACACGCGCATGGCCGGCTGCTTTCGGTAGTCGGAAAACCCCCTCAGGATACGACCGCCACCCGCGAACTCCCCCAGGGGCGGGGACCCCGAATCTCCACGGCGGCACACCGCCAGCGCAGATCAGCCCCTTGTTCGAGCCGGAAGGCCAGGGCGGAGACCCGCTCGCCGGTCGCGATCCGCGCGAACGCCTCGATGACCCCCGGCCCCGGGTGGAACCGCCCGCACTGCCGCAGCACGGGCCGCAGCCGCTCCCCCAGCGGCCCGGTGGGCGCGAGCTCGACCAGCTGGTCGTACGCCTGCCCCACGGTCAGCCCGAGCAACGAATGCACGGGCCGCTGCCCACTGACCACGGCAAGGATCCGCTGCGCGAACCACTCATGCGGCAGAAGCCGACGCGGAGCCCCGCCGGCCCCGCCGGACCGGAGGCTCCCGCCGGGCAGCGGGCCGCCCGCCCCCTGCGGCCCCGCGCCCGTCCTTCCGCGCCGCCCGGCCTGCTGCGCGACCACGGCCGCCCGCACGCCCGCCCC
>NZ_JZWV01001148.1 GCF_000966975.1 Streptomyces katrae
GACCGGCACCGGCCCCTGGAAGGTCCTCGGCTCCGCCGACCACGCCCCCTACAAGGTCACCCAGTCCCTCGACGCCGCGACCCCCGCCGGAACCCCCCTGCGCTACAAGGCCGTGGCCGTCGACTCCACCGGCCGCACCGCCTCCGCCCTCGCCGCGACCACCGCCGGCCAGACCCCGCCGCCCACACCCCCCACCGCCACCCAGCGGGACTACGCCGTCGTCCACTACAACCGCCCCGACGGCGACTACACCGACTGGCGCCTCTACGCCTGGGGCGACCTCGCCGACGGCGAGGCCACGCCCTGGCCGCAGGGCCACCCCTTCACCGGCCGTGACGCCTACGGCGCCTTCGCCTACGTCCGTCTCAAGCCCGGCGCCACCAGCCTCGGCTACCTCGTCATCGACAAGGACGGCACCAAGGACGTCGCCGCCGACCGCACCCTCGACCTGACCCGCGGCGGCGAGATCTGGCTGGAGCAGGGCAAGGAGCCCGCCCGCACCGACCGCCCCGCCTACCCGCCCCAGGACCAGGCCAAGGCCGTCCTCCACTACAACCGCCCCGACGGCGCCTACGACGGCTGGGGCCTGCACGTGTGGACCGGGGCCGCCACCCCCACCGACTGGTCCAAGCCCCTCCTCCCCACCCGCACCGACTCCTACGGCGCCGTGTACGAGGTCCCCCTCGCCCCGGGCGCGACCAGCCTGAGCTACATCCTCCACAAGGGCGACGAGAAGGACCTCCCCGCCGACCAGTCCCTCGACCTCAAGTCCGCCGGACACGAGGTGTGGATGCTCGGCGGCCGCGACAAGTACCTCCTCCCGCAGCCCGCAGGATCCGGTGCCGCCCTCGACCTCACCAAGGCCGAGGCCGTCTGGATCGACCGCGACACCCTCGCCTGGAACGCCCCCGCGAGTGCCGCCTCCGCCCAGCTCCTCGCCTCCCACGACGGCCGGATCACCGCCGAGGGCGGCGTCCTGCACGAAGCCGGCGCCCAGTGGCTGCGCCTGAACCGGACCACCCTCACCCCCGCCCAGAAGCAGAAGTTCCCGCACCTGGCCGCGTACACCGCCTTCACCGTCGACCCCCGCGACCGCGACCGGGTCCGCGAGGCCCTGCGCGGGCAGCTCGTCGCCAGTGCCCGCGCCGCCAACTGCCCGCGCCGCCAACGGCGCCGTCCTCGCCGCCACCGGAGTCCAGCTCGCCGGCGTCCTCGACGACCTCTACGCCGACAACGCGAAGAGCACCCCCCTCGGCCCCGTCTTCAAGGACGGCCGCCCCACCCTCTCCGTCTGGGCCCCCACCGCCCAGCAGGTCGCCCTCGAACTCGACGGCCGCACCGTCCCCATGCGCCGCGACGACACCACCGGCGTCTGGTCCGTGCGCGGCGAACGCTCCTGGACCGGCAAGCCCTACCGCTACGCCGTCACCGTCTGGGCGCCCAGCACCCGGCAGGTCGTCCGCAACCTGGTCACCGACCCCTACTCCACCGCCCTGACCACCGACTCCACCCGCAGCCTCGCCGTCGACCTCGCCGACCCGAAGCTCGCCCCGCCCGGCTGGAAGGAGCTGCGCAAGCCCGCCCCCGTCCCCTTCACCAGCGCCCAGATCCAGGAACTCCACATCCGCGACTTCTCGATCGCGGACCCCACCAGCAAGCACCCCGGCCAGTACCTGGCCTTCACCGACACCGACTCCGCCGGCATGCGCCACCTGCGCGAACTGGCCGCCGCCGGCACCTCCTACGTCCACCTCCTGCCGGCCTTCGACTTCGGCAGCGTCCCGGAGGACCCGAAGGCCCGCACCGCACCCGCCTGCGACCTCAAGGTCTACGCCCCCGACTCCGAAGCCCAGCAGGCCTGCGTGGCGGCCGCCGCCGCCAAGGACGGCTTCAACTGGGGCTACGACCCCCTGCACTACACCGTCCCCGAAGGCTCGTACGCGAGCGACCCGAACGGCACGGCCCGCACCGTCGAGTTCCGCAGGATGGTGCAGTCCCTCAACGGGGCCGGGCTGCGCACCGTGATGGACGTGGTCTACAACCACACCGTCGCCTCGGGGCAGTCCGACCAGTCCGTCCTGGACCGCGTCGTCCCCGGCTACTACCAGCGCCTCCTCGCCGACGGCAGCGTCGCCACCTCCACCTGCTGCTCCAACACCGCGCCCGAGAACGCCATGATGGGCCGCCTCGTCGTGGACTCCGTGGTCACCTGGGCCAGGCAGTACAAGGTCGACGGGTTCCGCTTCGACCTCATGGGCCACCACCCGAAGGCCAACATCCTCGCCGTCCGCAAGGCCCTCGACGAGCTCACCGTCGCCAAGGACGGGGTCGACGGCAAGAAGATCGTCCTCTACGGGGAGGGCTGGAACTTCGGCGAGGTCGCCGACGACGCCCGCTTCGTCCAGGCCACCCAGAAGAACATGGCCGGCACCGGCATCGCCACCTTCTCCGACCGCGCCCGCGACGCCGTACGCGGCGGCGGCCCCTTCGACGAGGACCCCCGCGTCCAGGGCTTCGCCACCGGCCTGTTCACCGACCCCAACGGCTCCCCGGCCAACGGCACCCCGGAGCAGCAGCGCACCCGCCTCCTCCACGACCAGGACCTGCTCAAGGTCGGCCTGACCGGCAACCTGGCCTCGTACGTCTTCACCGACTCCACCGGCCGCCGCACCAAGGGATCCGAGCTGGACTACAACGGCGCCCCCGCCGGCTACGCGGCCGCCCCCGGGGACGCCCTCGCCTACGCCGACGCCCACGACAACGAGTCCCTGTACGACGCCCTGGCCTACAAGCTCCCCGCCGGCACCCCCACCGCCGACCGGGCCCGCATGCAGGTCCTCGCGATGGCCACGGCCGCCCTCTCCCAGGGCCCGGCCCTCTCCCAGGCGGGCAGCGACCTGCTCCGCTCGAAGTCCCTGGACCGCAACTCCTTCGACAGCGGCGACTGGTTCAACGCCCTGCACTGGGACTGCCGCGAAGGCAACGGCTTCGGCCGGGGCCTGCCGCCCGCCGCCGACAACCGCGCCAAGTGGCCCTACGCCAAGCCCCTGCTGACCGGCCCGGCCCCCGGCTGCAAGGAGATCGACGGGGCCTCGGCCGCCTACCGCGACCTCCTGAGGATCCGTACGACCGAACCCGCCTTCGCCCTCACCACCGCCCAGCAGGTCCAGGACCGGCTGTCGTTCCCCCTGTCGGGCCCGGACGAGACCCCGGGCGTCCTCACCATGGCCCTCGGTGACCTGGTGGTGGTCTTCAACGCCACCCCCACCGCCCGGGCCCAGCGCCTCCCCGCCCTCGCCGGCACCGGCTACGCCCTGCACCCGGTCCAGGCGGGCGGCTCCGACCCGGCGGTCAAGGCGTCGGCCTACGACCGGGCGACGGGGGAGTTCACCGTCCCGGCGCGCACGGTCGCGGTGTTCAAGCGCTCCTGACGCACCCGCACGCAGACGGGGTGGTGCCGGCCGCGGGCCGGCACCACCTCAGACGTCGAGGCGCCGCTCCAGCAGGATCACCCCGTACACCCGGCCGTCCTTGCCCTGCTTCGACGGGAACTCGCCCACGACCCGGTAGCCGGCGCCCTGGTAGTACGCCAGCAGCCGCGGGTTCGTGGACACGCAGTCCAGCCGCGCCCGCTCCCGCCCGGTCCGGGCGATCCGGTGCTCGGCGTGTTCGAGGATCCGCAGGCCCGTGCCGGGAGCGGCCGTCTCACGGTCCACCATCAGCCGGTGCACATAGCCCGCGACCGGCGGCTGGACCCCCCACGCCTCCTCGTCGGACCACCACAGCTCGTACGCCCCGACGACCTGCCCGTCGGCGTCCGCCGCGAGCCACACCTCCCCGTCGCGCATCTTCCCGCGGAAGTGCGCCGCGTCCTTCTCGCCCGGCTTCCACTGGTCGATGCCCTGCTTGCGCATCCACCGGGCGGCCTGGTCGTACAGCTTCACCAGGACTCCGGCGTCCTTCTCCTCGGCCGCCCGGAACACGATCCCGTCGTCAATGATCACGCGGGCATTATCGCCAGCCGCGCCGCCCGGCCCCACCCGCCCCCGGGGCGGCCGTCACATGTCCCGCCCGCCCCCACGGGGGCCGTCAGCTGTCCGGGTCGCCCTCGCGCGGCCCCGGCACCAGCGCCGCCAGCCGCCCGACCAGCTCCCCGAACGGCCCGTCGGCCGGTTCGCCCGCCAGGATGCTCACGAGGATCCCCGCCATCTCCGCGTCGTACGCCGCGCTCACCGCGGCCAGCGCGGCGAAGTCGTGCACCAGCTGCAGCTCCAGCTCGGCCCGCGGGATCCGCCGCCCGTCCAGCCACAGCAGAGCCGTCGACTCGGCCAGCGACACCCAGGACCGCACCACCAGCTCCAGCCGGGCCGGCGGCTCCTGCACGCCGATGTGCAGCAGGATCTGCTCGTACGCGGCCTGCCGCACCTCGTCGATCATCGCGTTGGCCCGGCTGCTGCCCGCCGCCGGGCCGCCGCGGAGCAACGCCGAGAAGCCGGGCCCGTGTTCGTCGACGAACGCGAAGTACCGGCCCATCACCCGCAGCAGCCGCGCCCCGAGCGGGCCCTCGTGCGGTTCGACGAACCGCTCGGCCAGCTCGTCGGCGGCCCGCCGCAGCGCGGCCTCGTACAGGCTGAGCTTGCCCGGGAAGTAGTGGTAGACGAGCGGCCGGGATATCCCGGCCGCCGCCGCGATCTCGTCGATCGACACGTCGTCGGGGGAGCGGTGGCTGAACAGCTCCAGGGCAACCCCGATCAGCTGCTGCCGCCGCTCCTCGACACCCATCCTGCGCCGCACCCCGGTCGTCATGCCGAACACCCTACTTCGAGGGCGGCACGGCCACTTGTTCAGAGGTCCAGAGTGAGCCGGTCCGAGGCGGCCCGGGAGACGCACAGCAGCATCGAGTCCGCGCGCTCCTCGTCCGTCAGGAGCTCGTCGCGGTGGTCGACAGCGCCCGCCAGGACCCGGTGCCGGCAGGTCCCGCAGAAGCCCTGCTCGCAGGAGTAGGGGGTGTCGGGCAGGACCCGGCGCACCGCACTCAGCGCGGACTCGTCGGCCGCGACCTCCACCGCGCCGCCCGTGCGGGCGAGTTCGACGGTGAAGGCCCGCGCCGGTCCGGTCGCCGCCGCGCCGAACCTCTCCAGGTGCACTGCCGCCGGCTCGGGCGCCGCCTCCCGGACCGCCTCCATCAGCGGCTCCGGGCCGCAGCAGTACACCAGGGTGCCCGGCCGGATCCCGGCCAGCGGGGCCAGGTCGGGCAGCCCCGCCTCGTCCTGCGCGACGACGGTCACCCGGTCCCCGTACGCGGCGAGTTCGGGCAGGAACGGCATCGAGGCCCGCGAGCGGCCGCCGTACAGCAGGGTCCAGTCCGCACCCGCCTCCGTCGCCGCGCGCAGCATGGGCAGGACCGGGGTGATCCCGATGCCGCCCGCGACGAACGCGTACGAGGGCGCGGGCAGCAGCTCGAACCGGTTGCGGGGCGCCCGTACGTCCAGCTCGGCGCCCTCCACCAGCTGGGCGTGTGCCTCGCGGGAGCCGCCGCGCCCGTCCTCGACCAGCCGGACCGCGATGGTGTAGCGGCCGCTGTCGGCCGGGTCCCCGCACAGCGAGTACTGGCGCACCAGCCCCGACGGCAGCCGTACGTCCACGTGCGCGCCCGGCGTCCAGGCGGGCAGCTCGTCGGACTCCAGCACCAGCCGCAGCACCCCCTCGGCCGGCTCGGAGCGGGAGACGATCAGCGTACGCAGCCAGCGGCGCGGGGAGTGCCCCGATATCGGGGTCTCCAGCGCGGGCAGCGGCCAGAGGGGGGAGCGGCCGACGCGCCTGCGCAGCGCCCGCCGGGTCAGTACGGCGGCCCCCGCCACGGCCGCGACGGCCAGGGCCCGCCTCACGGCCGCACCCCGCCGTTCGCACCGGGGGAGGAGGCCAGGTAGGCCACGGCCTGGGCGGTGGAACCTTCCTGCGAGGGGTGGTACGTCCGCGAGAGGTACGTCGGGATCGACCTGACCATCGACCCGGTCGAGGGCAGGAGCCCCTTCCGCCCCGCCCGGTGGAACTGGCCGAAGGAGGCCTTGGCGCCGGGCCGCTGGGGGTCGTTCTCCACGAAGAAGCGGACGCCGCGCTGCCACAGGAACACCAGGGCGGCGAAGGCGCTGGCCCAGGTCCGGGCCCGGCGGCGGTAGTTGCCGTCCACGTGCATGAACAGGTCGAAGGCCACCGAGCGGTGCTCGACCTCCTCCGCGCCGTGCCAGCGCAGCAGGTCCAGCATCATCGGGTCCGCCCCGCGCCGGTCGAGCTCCTCGGCGTTGAGCACCCAGTCGCCGAGGAAGGCCGTGTAGTGCTCGATCGCCGCGATCAGCGCGACCCGCTCCATCAGCCACCACTTCCGGGCCCGGCCGGGCGGCAGGGTGCGGTCGCCGAGGAGCTTCTCGAAGAACCAGTCGACCTGCGCGGTGTAGGGGGTCGGGTCCAGGCCGAGGCGCTTGAGGTGCGGGAGCACGTCGTCGTGCGCGGCGGCGTGCATGGCCTCCTGCCCGATGAACCCGACGACGTCCGCCCGCAGCCGCTCGTCCGTGATGTACGGCAGCACCTGCTTGTAGACGTGCACGAACCACCGCTCACCGGCGGGCAGCAGCAGGTGCAGCACGTTGATGGTGTGCCCGGCGAAGGGCTCGCCGGGCAGCCAGTGCAGCGGGGTGTCCTCCCAGGAGAAGGAGACGTTCCGGGCCTGGAGGTCTATGTGCTCCGACGTCACGGGGGCGGGCGCGAGCGGCGTATTAGACATGGCGTCAATGTACTGAGGGGTACGCCCGAGGAAAACCCCTCGGCACCCCCGAATCCCCAGGGGCGCGGGGAACCGCGCGCCCCGACCCCGCACCCGCGAACGGTGGGAACCTAGCGGAGCGCCCCGGCCTTGGTGCCGTCCGTCAGCTTGCCCGAGAGGTCCACCTGCGCCCCCTCCGGAGCCTTGACCGCCAGCCGGTTGCCGTTGGCGCTCCCGTTCACCCCGCCCCCCGTAGCCGTCAGCGAGGCGAACTGCGCGCTGCCCGCCGCCAGCACGTACCACTGCCCGGCCCGGGACTTCCACAGCACCCCGGCCAGCACCCTCGGCTCCCGCGCCCCGCACGCCGGGGAACTGCACCTGCACCCGGTCCGCCGCCCCCTGCCAGGTCTCCGCCCGGCTGCACAGCCAGGTCGCCGCCCCGTCGCCCTCCGGCAGCGGCTGCTTCGCGTACGTCCACGCGTTGACGGACCGCACCCCGTGCGACCGCACCGACGGCAGCAGGCACGCCGTCTTCGACCACTCGCCGAGCTCCGCCGCCTCCGTCACGTCCCGCGCGGCGCCCGGCGCGCCCGAGGTCAGCCGGGCCGGGGTCAGCTCGCCCAGGTCGGTGACCAGCCGGGTGGCCCCGTCGCCCGTCAGGGCCAGCGCGTTCCAGCTGGTGCACTCACCGTTCGCCGCCGGACCCGGCACCGGCGGGGTCAGCCCGTCCGGGCCGAGCTTCAGCGCCGACGGCTGGTCGCCCGGCTTCAGCAGGTCCCGTACGGCGGCACCGGTGACCCAGGGCGCCGTGAGGTAGCGGACGTTGCCGTCGACCCGGCTGAGCACCAGGGCGGTCGCCGTGTCCGCCGTCGCCCCGTCGGTCCGCGCGAAGTCCAGGGCGGCACCGGCCGTCCCGTTGCGCGGCTCCGCGTACCGCACCACCCGCAGCCCGTCGTACAGCAGCACACCACCACCGCCTGGTCGACGGTCCCCGCGAACAGCAGTTGCGGCGGGCCCATCGGCGGCCCCGACGGGGTTCCCGGGGTCGCCGAGACCACCACCGTCCTGCCCGGGCGGGCCCACACGGCCAGCGCCCGCCGCAGCAGCTCGGTGTCCGCGGCCCGGTCGCCGCGCGCCGGCCAGACGGAGTAGTCCGTACGGGAGGACGTGTGCCACGCCGTCGCCGTGGCCCGCACCAGCTGCCCCGGGTCCAGGGCCTGCTGCGCCGCCGCGTTCTGCGCGTACACCGGGGCGGCGGGCCCGTCCGCGCCCCAGCCGCCGCCCGGCAGCGCCAGCAGCGCCCCGCACACCGCGAGGGC
>NZ_JZWV01001149.1 GCF_000966975.1 Streptomyces katrae
GGGCGGGGGAGGGCCGGGGGGAAGGGCCGGGGCACGGCGCGCCGCGCGGTGCCCCGGCCGGCCGGTCAGTGGAAGAGCATGGAGGCGCCCCCGGCCGCCGTGGTGACGGAGGCCGGGCACAGGAAGCTGCCCGAGGCCTTGGTGGCGGTGAAGGCGCGGTTCACGTACTTGCGGGTGGTCCCGTCGCGGTCCCACACGATGTTCGTGGCCTTGTAGCGGCAGGAGACGAAGCTCTGGCTCCCGGTGATGTCGATCAGGTCCGTGCGGGCGGTGGCGGTCGCGTCGTCGAACGTGAAGGCCGGATTGTTGTTGAGGGAAGCGGTGATCCCGCCGTCGCAGGCGAGGTTGCCGCCGGGCTTGTTGATGCTGGTGCGGTCGACGGTGAGGGCGGTGGGGGGATTGGCGCTGGTGCGGGCGTTGGTCCAGGTACAGGTGTTGCCCGAGACCACGATGACGCCGTCCACCTTCTGGTCGGCCGTGGGGCCGAGGGCGGCGGCGCTCGTGACACTGCCCACGGTGGCCGCGAGGGCCAGGGCCGCTATGGCGAGTTTCGCGTGGTGCATGATGTCGCTCCTCCGTGACACGTCCTTGTGGGGGTGTGGTGCGAGGGCGGTACCGAGTGCGCAGGGAGCGTGCCACAGGGGTCTTGAGAAGTCATGAGTGATGTCATGCGCGCGTCAAGCATGGCCGGAATGCGACGGAGCTCGACGGGCCGATCGGCCGCCGGCTCACCGGGCGGCCGCCCGACGGCGACACGCGGTGTACGACGATCGGCGCGTGCTCCATCCCTCCACCCTGGATCCGCCCCGGGGAGGCCGCATCCGGACGGGATCCGGACGGGAGTCGGTCGGGGAGTCGGTCGGGGAGTCGGACGGGGAGTCGGACGGGATCCGGCCGTCCGGGCGTCCGTGCGGAAGGCCGTCCGGGCGGGTTCCCGGGCGCGGGCGTACCCCCGCCTACTCCCTGGGGAGTACGCCGGGGACGCTACGCAGGGGTGACGCGGGTGAAGGCGGGGCCGGTCTAGCGTGAACCCATGGAAACGCGGAGCGTACGCCCGGGACCCCCGTGGCGGCAGTGGGTGGAGCGGGCCGGGCGGGGCCCGGCCTGGCGGTCGGCGCTGCTCATCGCCCTCCTCGCCCAGGCCGGCTCCGGATGGGCGGCCGGGGCGCACACGGGTCGCGTCCCGCTGGACGCCTTCGCCCGGATCCTGCTCCTCCTCGGCCCCGCACTGCTGGTGGTGCGGCACCGGTACCCGGTCGCCGTCGCGTACGGGGTCGGCGTCGTCACCCTGGTGTACCTCGGGGCCGGTTTCCCCTACGGCCCCGTTTTCGCCGCCATGGCAGTGGCCTGCTTCGCTGCCGTCGTCGCCGGGCACCGCGCGGCCGCCTGGGGCGCGGCCGGCCTGCTCTGGGCCGGACACCTGCTCCTCGCCCACTGGCTCTACCGGTGGCTGCCGCCCCCGGCGGACGGGCCGCCGTCCTGGGGGCAGGAGCTGGGCGTCACCGCCTGGGCGCTCGTCATGCTCGCCTTCTTCGAGCTGGTCCGGCTCCGCCGCGAGCAGTGGGCGCGCGAGCGGGCCGAGCGGGCGGCCGCGGCCGCCCGCCGGGCCGACGAGGAGCGGCTGCGGATGGCCCGCGAGCTGCATGACGTACTCGCCCACAGCATCTCGGTGATCAACGTCCAGGCCGGCGTCGGCCTGACCCTGCTCGACACCGACCCCGAGCAGGCCCGTACGGCCCTGACCACCATCAAGGCGGCCGGCAGGGAAGCACTGGGCGAGGTCCGCCAGGTCCTGGACGCCCTCCGCGCCCCCGGCGCCGCCCCGAGGGCCCCGGCTCCGGGCCTCGACCGCCTCCCCGAGCTGGTCGAGCAGGCCGCCGCCACCGGGCTCACCGTCGACACCGAGTCCGCCGGACCGGCCCGGACCCTGCCGCCCGGCGCGGACCTCGCCGCCTTCCGCATCCTCCAGGAGGCACTGACCAACGTCGTACGGCACTCCGGGTCGCGTACCGCCCGCATCCGCATCGGCTGGCGGCCCGACACCCTCGAACTGCGGGTCGACGACGACGGCCCGCCGACCGGCAGCCCCGCCGGGGGCAGCGGAAACGGCCTCGCCGGGATGCGGGAGCGGGCCGCCGCCCTCGGCGGAACCATCGAGGCCGGCCCCCGCCCCGACGGCGGCTTCCGCATACGGGCCACCCTCCCGCTGGCCCCCGGCCCCGACCGGGAGGCCCCGTGATCCGCGTCCTGCTCGCCGACGACCAGCTGCTCGTCAGGGCGGGCTTCCGGGCCCTGCTCGACGCCCAGGCCGACATCGAGGTGACCGGCGAGGCGGCCGACGGGCGGCAGGCCGTCCGGCTGGCCCGGGAGCTGCGCCCGGACGTGGTCCTGATGGACATCCGCATGCCGGACCTCGACGGGCTCGCCGCCACCCGCGCCATCACCGCCGACGGAGCCCTCGGCGAGGTCCGGGTGGTCATGCTGACCACCTTCGAGCTCGACGAGTACGTCTTCGAGGCGATCCGCGCCGGCGCCTCCGGCTTCCTCGTCAAGGACACCGAGCCCGAGGAACTCCTGCGCGCGGTGCGGGCGGTGGTCGCCGGGGACGCGCTGCTCTCCCCGGGCGTCACCCGCCGCCTGATCGCCGAGTTCGCCGCCCGTTCCCGCGAACCGGCCTCCGCCGGGGGGCTGGAGCGGCTCACCGACCGTGAGCGGGAGGTCATGGCCCTGGTGGGCATGGGCCTGTCCAACGAGGAGATCGCCCGCCGCCTGGTCGTCAGCCCGCTCACCGCCAAGACGCACGTCAGCCGCACGATGGTGAAGCTCGGCGCCCGTGACCGGGCCCAGCTGGTGGTGCTGGCCTACGAGTCCGGCCTGGTCCGCCCGGGCTGGCTCGGCTGACCGTACTCCGGCGGAAGTACCCGAGGTGCAGCCGGCCGTACGACGCCCCGAACCCCCCGCCGGGACCAGTCTCGGAACAAGACGAGACACCGGCCCCCGAGGAGCTGACCGCCATGAACACCCTCACCCCCCTCACCACCCTGGCCTACGACGGGCCCGGCCCGTGGATCCTGTTCACACCGCTGATCTGGGCGGCGGTGGTGGTCACGGTGGTCACCGTGCTGCGCCGCACCGCCTGGCGCGGCCGCCGCCGCGCGCCGTGGCGGGAGGCCCCCGGGGCGACCCACGCCGGGCACTCGCCGATCGCGGTCCTGGGCCGCCGCTTCGCCTCCGGCGAGATCGACGGGCCGCCGCTTAGCCTCCGGCGAGATCGACGAGGACGAGTACTGGCGCCGCCTCTCCGTCCTGGACGAACAGTTCGGCCGCCCCCTCAAGGACGGCCCGGCCTGACCCGACCCCCGCCCTGCCCGCCCGCCACGGCGGCCCCCGCGCCCCGGCACCGCGCCCGGGCCGGGGCCGCGTGGCAGGCTGGAGCCATGTGCGGCCGCTACGTCTCCACCCGCAGCCTCTTCGCTGCCGCCCCGCCCGCCCCCGGCCTGGTCCTCCCGCCGAGCTGGAACGTCGCCCCCACCGACCCGGTGTGGGCCGTACTGGAGCGCGCCGACCGGGAGAGCGGGCTCCTGGAGCGGCAGTTGCGGCCCCTGCGCTGGGGGCTGGTGCCGTCCTGGTCCAAGAGCCCGGACGGCGGCGCCCGGATGATCAACGCCCGGGTCGAGACGGTGGGGGAGAAGCCCGCCTACCGCCGCGCCTTCGCCAAACGCCGCTGCCTGCTGCCCGCCGACGGCTTCTACGAGTGGGAGAGCGTCCCGGCCACGGCCGGTGCGAAGGCCTACAAGCAGCCGTACTTCATCAGCCCGCAGGACGGCTCGGTGATGGCGATGGCGGGCCTCTACGAGTTCTGGCGCGACCCCTCCGTCCCCGACCCGGACGACCCGGCCGCCTGGTGGTCGACGTGCACCGTCATCACCACCGAGGCCACCGACGCCGCCGGCCGCGTCCACCCCCGCATGCCGCTGGCC
>NZ_JZWV01001150.1 GCF_000966975.1 Streptomyces katrae
CCCCCGCATGCCGCTGGCCCTGGCCCCCGCCGACTACGACGCCTGGCTCGATCCCGCGCACGAGGACCCGCACGCCCTGCGCGCCCTCCTCACCACCCCGGCCGCCGGCCGCCTGGAGGCCCGCGCGGTCAGCACGGCCGTCAACAACGTCCGCAACAACGGCCCGGAACTCCTCGCCGACGCCGCGGACACCCCATGAGGGCCGCGACCGGCGCCACACCCGGGCCGGCTGACGACGCCCCGGCCCGTGACGGCGTGTCGCCGCCGCGCCGGGCGCCCGTGGCGGGCCGATAGTGGAGACGTGAGCGATGACTGGACGCGGGACCCGGCGGCGGCGGAGCCCGCGGAGGGGCCCGCCTGGTCCGGGAGCGACGGTGCGCAGGCCTTCGCCGCGGTGGAGGCGGCCACCGACTGGCTGCTCGGCTACCCCTTCGTCTTCCGTGCCCTGTCCCGCCGCGGCATCGGCGCCGGCTCCGTCCTCGTCGACTACGGCTGCGGGCCCGGCAAGGTGGCCGACCGTGCCGCCCGGCTGCTGGGGGCGCGGGTGATCGGGGTGGACACCTCCCCCGAGATGCTGGCGCTGGCCCGCGCGCCCGGAACCGCCGTGGCGGAGTTCCACCTGGTCGAGGGCGGCCGGACGGGCGGACTCGCCGACGGCTGCGCGGACGCGGCGATGTGCAGCCACGTGCTCGCCTCACTGCCGGACGAGGAGGCCGTCCTGTCGGTCTTCACGGAGGTCCGGCGGCTGCTGCGTCCCGGGGGCCCGTTCGTCCTGCTGTCCACCGACCCCGACTGCGGAGGGACGGAGTACGCCTCCCTGCGGATCGGCGGTCCCGGCACGGTCCACGCGCCGGGACAGGGTCTGACCGTGCGGCTGCGGCGCACCGACGGCACCTGGCAGGAGGTGCGCAACCACGCCTGGCCCGTCGGCCGGATCCCCGGCCTCCTGGAGCGGGCCGGGTTCCGGGACGTGGTCCAGGAGCGGCCGACGGTCGAGCAGGCGCTCGACACCGCCGACCCGGAACTGGTGCGCAGCCGCCCCTGGACCGGGGAACGGGAGCGTCCCCCGCTGGTGGTCACCACGGCCCTGGCCGCCTGAACGCCGCCTGACCGGGACCGCCGTGTCCCGGCCGCCCGAACGGGGCCGCCGGGCGGTCAGCGCCGGAGGATCCTGCGCGACAGGAGGTTCCCCAGGAACTGCGCCGACTGGACCAGAGCGATGAGCACCAGCACGGTCACCACCATCACCGAGGTGTCGAAGCGCAGGTAGCCGTAGGTCATCGCCAGGTTGCCCACACCGCCGCCGCCGACCGTGCCCGCCACCGCGGAGAAGTCGATGAGCGCGACGAGCATGAACGTCAGCCCCAGCACCAGCGGCCCGAGCGCCTCGGGCACCAGCACCGTGAGCAGGATGCGCAGCGGGCCGGCGCCCATGGAACGGGCCGCCTCGATGACGCCCGGCTCCACGGACAACAGGTTGGACTCCACGATCCGGGCGATGCCGAATGTGGCCACGACCGTCATCGGGAAGACGGCCGCGTCGGTGCCGATCATCGTGCCGACCACCGCCCGGGTCACCGGGGCCAGGGCCACGATCGCGATGATGAAGGGGACGGGCCGGATGACGTTGATGAACGTCCCCAGCACCGCGTGCACGGCCCGGTTCGGCAGCACCCCGCCCTTGCGCGTGGCGTAGAGGGCGAGCCCGACCGACAGGCCGCCGACGGTGGAGAGCGCCAGCGTGATCAGCACCATGTACACGGTCTCGCCGGTCGCGTCGAGGACCTTGGGCCAGAACGTGCTCCAGTCGGCCCTCACCGCACACCCGCCTTCACACCGCTCGCGGTCGCGGTCGCGGTCGCGTTCGCGGGTACGGCCGCGGCTCCGGCCGTGGTTCCCGTCACGGAGGCGAGTCCGGCGGCGACGGCCTCGACCGCCGCCTCCTCACCCCGCAGTTCGAGGGTCACACTGCCCAGCGGGCGCCCGCGCACCTCGCCGACCCCTCCGTGCACGAAGGCGAAGTCGACGCCGTGGCCGCGCAGCAGCGGCGCGAGGGCGTCCATCACCGGGGCGCCGTCGATCACCGGCACGGTGACCAGCCGCCCCGGGTGGCGGGCCCGCAGCCGCTCCAGCAGCGGCCCGTCCGGGGCGCTGTGCAGGGGGCGCTGTGCAGGGCAGAGCGGACGAAGGCGGCCGTGGTGGCGTGGCGCGGGCGCGCGAACACCTCGTAGACCTCGCCGCTCTCCACCACCTTGCCCTCCTCCATGACGGCCACCCGGTCGCAGAGGCCGCGGACGACCTCCATCTCATGGGTGATCAGCAGGATCGTGACCCCGAGCTCGCGGTTGACCCGGCGGAGCAGGGCCAGGACCTCGCCGGTGGTCTGCGGGTCGAGGGCGGAGGTGGCCTCGTCGCACAGCAGCACCTTGGGGCGGGTGGTCAGGGCGCGGGCGATGCCGACGCGCTGGCGCTGCCCGCCCGACAACTGCTCGGGGTAGCGCCCGCCGTGCCCGGACAGCCCGACGAAGTCGAGGGTCTCCTCGGCGCGGGCCCGTGCGGCGGCGCGGTCCAGCCCGGCCAGGCGCAGCGGGTAGAGGACGTTGCCGAGGACGGTGCGCGAGCGGAAGAGGTTGAACTGCTGGAAGACCATGCCGATCTCCCTGCGTACGGGGCGCAGCCCGCGCTCGCCGAGGGCGGAGAGGTCCTGGCCGTCCACGAGCACGCTGCCCGAGGTGGGCTCCTCCAGGCCGTTGACCAGGCGCAGCAGCGTGGACTTGCCGGCGCCGCTGTGGCCGACGACGCCGAAGACGGTGCCCGCGCCGACGGTCAGGCTCACCCCGTCGACGGCCATGGCACCGCCGGGGAACTCCTTGCGCACGTCGCGCAGTTCGATGACGGGCTGCCCGGGGCCGCCCGGGGTGGCGGGGGCGGTCACCGGGCCAGCTGCTTCGTGATGCGGTCGAGCTCGGTGCGCAGCTCGGGGGCGGGCAGTTCGATGTGGTGGGCGGTGCCGTTGCTGGTGCGGCGGACCTCGTCCTGCACGGCCTTGGAGGCGTACAGCTTCACGATCTTCTGGAAGTCCGCGTCGTCCTTCCGGTCGGCGCGGGCGGCGATGACGTTGAGGTACGGCAGGGCCTGCGGACTGGCCGGATCGTCCTTGAACAGGGCGGTCTTGGCGTCGATCCCGGCGAGCTGGGCGACCCCGTCGTTGATGACCGCCGCGTCCGCGTCCTGGAGGGTGCGCGGGGTCTGCTGGGCGTTGACCGGGGTGATCTTCACGTGCCGGGGGTTGTCGGTGATGTCGTCGGGGGTGGCGAAGAGCCCGGCGTCCGGCTTGAGGCCGATGAGCTTCGCCTGCTCCAGGACGTGCAGGGCGCGGCCCTGGTTGGAGGGGTCGTTGGGCAGGGCGATCGAGGCTCCGTCGGGGAGGTCGGAGAGCTGCTTGTGCTTGCCGGAGTACAGGCCGAGCGGGACCACGGTGGTGGCGGCGACGGGGGTGATGTCGGTCTTGTTCGCGGTGTTCGACTGGGCGAGGAAGACCAGGTGCTGGAAGGCGTTGAGTTCGATGTCGCCGGCGGCGAGGGCCTTGTTGGGCAGCGAGTAGTCGTCGAAGACGACCGGCTCGACGGTCAGGCCCTCCTTCTTCGCCTCCTTGGCGAGGACGTCCCACTCGGGGGAGTCGCCGGAGACGCCCACGCGGATGCGCTTGCCTTCCGGGCCGCCGAGTCCGCAGCCGGAGACGAGCAGCGCGAGTGCGGTGACGGTGGTGGTGAGGGCGAGCGCGGTACGGCGGCGCGGTGTTGCTGCAGACATCGTGGGATCCAGGGGTAGAGGAACGCGTCAAGCGAGGTACCTCTGAACAGTAGGCATGGATCCCGGTATTGGCTTGTTATGAAAGATCGTATTCACGATCCTGCAATGAATCAAAGGCGCGTGCGCGTTCACGGGGAAACGTTCAGGGGGAAACGGCCCCCGGGGCCTGCGGCAGGGACACCTGGTGCAGGCGCAGGGCGAGCTGC
>NZ_JZWV01001151.1 GCF_000966975.1 Streptomyces katrae
GCGGGTGACTGCCAGTCGGGACCCAGCAGGCGGCCTATCCGATCCAGCCGCTGCACCACGGTGTTCACGTGCACGTGCAGCACCTCCTTCGCCCGGGCCTGGCTCATGCCCGAGGCGAAGTACACCCGCAGGGTGTGGATCAGGTCGCTGCCGCGCCGGGCGTCGTAGTCCAGTACGGGCCCGAGCGCCGCCCGGACGTACCCGGACAGGTCCGGCCGGTCGCCCAGCAGGACGCCGAGGAACCCGAGTTCGGCGAGGGTGCTGCCGTCACCGGCCCGGCCCAGGGCGCACAGGGCCGTCAGGCAGCGCAGCGCCTCCGCGTGCGCGGCGGGCAGCGCCGCCGGACCGCCCTCGGCCCGCGCCGCACCGACCGTCACCGGAGCGCCCACGGCCCGGCCCAGCGCCGCCGCCAGCCCGGCGGCGTCCGCACCCGTGCCCGGCGCGGGCGCCAGCAGCACCGCGTGGTCGTGGTGGACCCCCGCCAGACCCCGGCGCTCCCGTGCCTGGTGCGCGGCGGCCGCGAGCAGGCGCGGGCGCGGGGCGGTGTCGCTGTGCAGCACGAACAGGGCGTGCGGACGGGCCAGGTCGACCCCCAGCCTGCGGGCGCGCTCGGCCAGCCCCGCCGGGTCACCGGAAGGACCGAGCAGATCACCGAGCAGCTCCCCCCGGATCCGGTCCTCGGTCTGCGCCACCGACCGCCGCAGGAGCAGCAGCAGCGCCGTGACCATGGCGGCCCGTTCGAACAGCCGCCGCCCGGCCTCGTCCAGACCGGGCCGCCCGGTCAGGGTGACGCTCCCCAGCAGCTCGGGGCCGGCCAGGACGGCGCACACCCAGTTGCCGTCCGAGGCGACCGCGCGTCCGCTGGTCCGGGAGGCGGTCACGGCCCGGGCGGGCGGAGCCTGGGCCCGCGTCCGCGAGCGCGCCAGCTCCACGCCCTCGGCGTCGTGGACCAGCGTGCCCCCGTCGAGGAGCGCGCCGATGGCCGCCGCCACCGCGCCCAGGTCCCCGCCGCGCAGCACCAGGCCCGTGAGCCGGTCGTGCGCCTCCTCCGCCCGGCGCAGCGCGTCGCTGGTCTCCTGGATGGTGCGGGAGGCGACGCCCAGGTCGGCCAGGGCCCGGCGGGTCTCCTCCAGCAGCCGGGCCCCGTCGATGGCGATGGCCGCGTGGTCGGCGAGCGAGGACAGCAGCGCCACCTCGCGCGGACTGAACTCGCGCGGGCTGCGGTCGGCGGCGAACAGCACCCCGATCACCCTCGCCCCCAGCCGCAGCGGCACCCCCAGGATGGCGTGCAGGTCCTCCTCGCCGACCGCGCTGTCGATGGGACCGGTGTGGCGGAAGCGGGGGTCACGCTGGTAGTCGCCGGTGGCGTACGGGCGGGCGGTCTGCGCGACGAGCCCGCCGAGGCCCTCGCCCATGCCGAGCCGCAGCTGCTGGAACGCCGCCGACACCGAACCGTCGGTGACCCGCATGAAGGTGTCCCCGGCGGCCTCGTCGTTCAGCGACAGGTACGTGACGTCGGTGTGCAGGAGCTGCTTGGCCCGGTGGGTGATGGCCCGCAGCACGGAGTCCAGGTCCCGCAGCGCCGCCAGGTCGCCCGCCGTGTCGAACAGCGCGGTCAGCTCCGCCTCGCGCGTGCGGTGCTGGGCCAGCGTCCGGTGGATCTCCAGGGCCACCCCGGTGGCCTCCTCCAGGGCGGCCAGCTCGGCGGCGGAGGCGCCCGCCGCACGCGCGGACGCGACCGGCCGGGAGAACTCCTCGGCCGGCGCGCCCTGGGCCAGCAGCCCGAGCAGCTCCCGCAGTCTCGCGTCGGTCACGCCGCCGAGCATACGGGCCGCCCGCTCAACGCCCGCTCGGAGCACCGGCCGAGGCCGCCGGCGCGGCCTTCCGGGCCCCGTCGAGGCTGCGGCCCCTGGTCTCCCGGGCGGCCAGCGCGGCCACCGCCGTCACCAGAGCCGCCGCGCACAGGTACACCGACACCGGCACGGACGAGCCGTAGTCCTTCAGCAGCTCGACGGCGACGATCGGCGCGAGCGCCCCGCCGAGCAGGGAGGCCAGCTGGGAGCCCATCGACGCCCCCGAGTACCGCACCCGGGTGTCGAACATCTCCGAGATGAACGCGGCCTGCGGACCGTACATCGCCCCGTGCAGCAGCAGCCCCGCCGTGACGGCGACGGCGATCACCCCGAAAGACCGCGAGTCGAGCAGCGCGAAGAACGCGAACGCCCACCCGGCCATCCCGACCGCCCCCACCAGCGTCACCGCCCGCCGCCCGATACGGTCCGACAGCGCGCCCCACAGCGGGATCGTCACGAAGTGCACGGCCGAGCCGATCAGCACCGCGTTCAGGGCGTCCGACTTCGGCAGGTGCAGGTGCACGGTGACGTACACCAGCAGGAACGCGGTCAGAACGTAGTAGGAGACGTTCTCCCCCAGCCGCACCCCGATGGCCGTCACCACGTCCCGCCCGTGCGACCGGAACACCTCCACCACCGGCGGCCGCTGCCGCAGCCCCGCCGCCTCCTCGGCCTCCGCCCGGGCCCGCGCCTCCAGGAACGCCGGCGACTCCGAGACCGAGACCCGGATCCACAGCCCGACCACCACCAGCACCCCGGACAGCAGGAACGGCACCCGCCACCCCCAGGCCAGGAACGCCTCGTCCGACTGCACGGCCGCCAGCAGCGCCAGCACCCCGGTCGCCAGGAGGTTCCCACCGGGCGCCCCGGCCTGCGGCCACGAGGCCCAGAACCCCCGGCTGCGGTCGTCCCCGTGCTCGGCGACCAGCAACACGGCCCCGCCCCACTCCCCGCCCAGCGCGAACCCCTGCACCAGCCGCAGCAGGGTCAGCAGCACGGGCGCGAGAGCGCCGACACTCGCGTAGGTGGGCAGCAGCCCGATGGCGAAGGTGGCCCCGCCCATCATCAGCAGACTCACCACCAACAGCCGCTTGCGCCCGATCCGGTCCCCGAAATGCCCGAACACCACCCCGCCGAGCGGCCGCGCGGCAAACCCGACGGCATAGGTGAGGAACGCCAGCAGGGTCCCGACGAGGGGATCCCCGGCGGGAAAGAACAGGGTATTGAAGACGAGCGCGGCGGCGGACCCGTAGAGGAAGAAGTCGTACCACTCGATGGTGGTCCCGACGAGACTGGCGGCAACGATCCTGCGTATGCCTGAGGGGCTCGTTCTGTTCGCTGCGGGGGAGACCATGTGCACCACTTCCAGGGGGTCTGCGGGGACGTCGGTGTCGCCACAACGTAGAAGTCCCCAGGTCAACGGCATATGTGGCGACCCATCACAATCAAGCCCCGTCTTGTGTGCTCCACCACCACACAACCACCGCTGACTCATCTCCACTGCCGGAATCACCCCCTCGAACGCGCCCTGCGGCACATCGCTAGCCGCCTCCCGAAGCGGTCATGGGGCCGGCCGCAGGGCGCGGAGCGATGGCGTAGCCGTATGGGTGAGGTGAGTGCCGAATCCTCTGATGACGACCGTGCGGGCGGGTACAACCTGTACTGCGTGGGTCAGACCGTCTGCCCCGACTGGGTCGACGACTTGTGACGACGACCCGCACTGGCGACTGGACGAGATCGGCGAGAGCGCACCCATGGACGACCACTTCACCGAGGCCCTTCTGGTACTGCGCCGGTTCGTCGGCGTCCCCCTCCCGGCCACCGACTGGCGCATCCGCGCGCTGGTACGGCCGGACGGGGAGCACATCCGCATCCGTCTTGCCGACGCCGCCGGGCAGAACGTCCTCGTGGACCTGCCGACCAGCTTCGGCCGCAAGCACGGCAGTTGGTGGTACGTCGGCGCTCTGCGCCGTACAGCGGGCGGACTGGCCGTGGGAACCGTGCCCGTTGCCGCCGAGCGACAGGGGATTCCGTACGTCGACGTGGCGGAGTTGGTCGGTTCGGTCGTTCCCGAAGCGGCCGAGGTCACCCTGGACGACGGCATCGACTACCTCGTCGCCGACCTCGCCGGCGACCCCCTCTGGCACGGTGCGACGCCCTCCGCGGCCCCCGAGCTGTATGTCCTGACGGGCTTCGATTACCACCACCCCGGCGTCGTCCGTGTCTACCTCGACCATGAGGGCCGCACCATCGGCGTCGATCTTCCCTTGTCCGACGACGGAAGGCTGCGCCCGGTCCAGTGGTGGGCCTCGACCAAACTCATCGCCCTCCTGAACCCGGAAGAACCCACGACCCTGGCCGCTCACCAAACCCACGACGCCCACGACCCTCTCTGCGAAGCCGTCTACGACCTGACTGAGTGGGCCTGACGGATACGTGTCCGCCTCATCACTACGGTGAGTGAGGGAGGCGAGGATGCAGCTACGTCCCCCCGTCACCCGTTTGCCCCGTCGGCAGCCCGCCATCATCACGGCCTACTACCGGGGGATGTGGAAATGTCCGTCATGGGTCAACTGACCTGCTCCGAGGGCTGCCTCGCTCGCGCACTTCGTGCTGTCTCCGCCGCCCTCCGGCACTACACGGACACTCCCGTCGCCAGGCCGTACTACGTCCGCGGCTGTGTTCCCGAGCCGCAGGACGCGGCAGTGATCGTCGCGTTGTGGACCGGCCCGAGCGCACGGGAGAAGAGCAACCTGTTCCTACTTGTTCCGCTGGTGTCGGGCGGACTGGCCGTCCCGCCGTGGGGCGTGGTCGCGGGGCTGATGCGGCTCGGCCGGGGTACGCACCTGTTCGGCTCTGTCGGGCGGCGCTTCGACGGCAAGCCTGTTCTTGACGGTAGTGCGCTGGTGGAAGGCGGGGGCCGGTCCTGCCCGTGTGACGGTTCCCCGGAACCTGAAGGGCCGCTGGGCTTCTACTTCGAGCGCCCCGGCGAACCGAGGCACTACTCATGAGCCGACGGGCGGGGGCCCCGCCCGGTGGGCTGATGGTGGCACTGGAGGATGGTGCGGGCGTGCCGTGCTGACCGGCTGACCGAGCGGTGGCCCGATGTGGAAGCGGCTTTGGCCGATGACGGACTGGCGGGTGCGGCTCGTGGGGCCAGGTACTGGTGGAGCGTCGGCCGTGACGTAGCGGCCGTCCACGAGTGGTCGTACCGTGTGCGCTGACGCCCTCGGAGCGCGCCTACGTCCAGGGCCTCGGTGCGGGGGCAGAGCGACCGCGTATCCGTGTCAGGAAGGCCAAAACGGGTTGCTGCCGTGCATATGATCGGCTTGGGTGCGTGCTCGTGACTGCCTTGGAAGATCTTGTACGTCCGGACCGCTATCCACGCTCCTCTCGGTATGACCCCGCCTGGTTGCTCGACCTCGACATGGGGCCGAACCCGCTGTGGCTGCTGGAAGACCTCGCCCACGATCTCGACCTGCGCCCGGGCATGCGGGTTCTCGACCTCGGCTCCGGCAAGGGTGCCACGTCGGTGTTCCTGGCCCGAGAGTACGGAGTCGACGTCGTCGCGGCCGACCTGTGGATCGCCCCCGAACAGGCGGCACAGGTCTTCGCCAAGGCGGGTGTCGGCGACCAGGTGGAGGCTGTGCGAGCGGAGGCGCACGCCCTGCCGTTCGAGGAGCAGAGCTTCGACGCGATCGTCAGCGTGGACGCCTTCGAGTACTTCGGTACGGCGGACAACTTCCTGCCCTACCTGCTGCGCTTCCTCCGGCCCGGGGGACAGCTGGGCATGGCGACTCCCGCCATGACACGGGAGATCCGTGAACTCGGGATGATCCCGCCCCACATCAAGGAAGTGGTCGGCTGGGAAGCGATCGCCTGGCACACGGCGGAATGGTGGCGCTTCCAGTGGGACATCACCGAGTTGGTGAAGGTCACCTCCGCGCGGCTGCAGCAGGACGCCTGGCAGGACTGGCTGCTGTGGGCCCGAGCCGGCGCTGAGCACCATCCCGACGGCCAGAGCGCGAACCAGCCCGTTATCGACATGCTCACCACAGACCGTGGAGAATTCCTCTCCTTCGCTCTGGTAACCGCACACAAGAACTGAGCACACGCCACGTCGACAGAACCAAGCCCCGGCTGGTCGGCCGTCCGGCGATCACGCGGAGGGGAGGCCTTCGAGCCGGCAGTGGACGTCGACGATTCCCTCCACGGAGTGGGTGAGGCGCTCGGCCATGGGGATCAGGGTGTGGTCCCTGACCCGGCCGGTCAGGGTGGCCGTGCCCTGGGAGACGGTGACCTTGACCGCTTCGTGGGAGAGCGGGAAGAGGCGCCTGATCACGCTCTGGCGGATCTCCGCGGCGAGTTCGTCGTCGCTGCGGAGGAAGACCTTGAGCAGGTCGGCGCGGCTGACGATGCCCTTGAGGGTGCCGTCGGCGTCGACGACCGGGAGGCGCTTGATGTGCCGGTCGGTCATGAGG
>NZ_JZWV01001152.1 GCF_000966975.1 Streptomyces katrae
CAAGCCCCAGCTCGTCCTGAAGTCCGGCTTCCCGGCCTACGGCGTCACCGGCGACCCCAACGCCGCCACCGACACCTGCGAACCGCTGGTCCTCGGACCGCAGTTCGGCTCCTACGGGGCCACGGCCGCCGACATCTCCGTGGCCTTCGTCTCGGCGGCCGCCGCCGCCCTCGGCTCCGACGAGATGCCGACCCGCCGCCGCCGGGTCGCCGTACGCGGCACCCGCGGCATCGGCCCCAAGGACATGCTCCTCAACTCCCGGGTGGGCGCGGTCGATGTGGACGCGCGCAGCGGACTCGTCTCCCTCGACGGGGAACCGCTGCGCTCCGAAGCCGCCGATTCGGTCTCCCTCAACCGCCTGTACTTCCTGTAGACGGCACCGCCCGTCAGCCCTAAGGACCTCCCATGACTGCACAGCCCGAGAACTCCGCCAAGCCCGCCGCCAACGGCTTCCGGATGCCCGCCGAGTGGACCCCCCACGAGCGCACCTGGATGGCCTGGCCCAGCCCCAATGCCACCTTCACCGACGAGCGGGAGCTCGCCGAGGCGCGCCAGGCCTGGGGCGCCGTCGCCCGCGCGGTGCGCTCGTACGAGCCGGTGACCCTCGTGGTCTCCCCGGGCGACGCCGACAGCGCCCGCGCCATCGTCGGCGAGGACGTCGAGCTGGTCGAGCGCGACCTCGACGACGCCTGGATGCGCGACATCGGCCCGACCTTCGTCACCAACGACGCCGGCGAGCTGGCCGCCGTCGACTGGACCTTCAACGGCTGGGGCGCCCAGGAATGGGCCAGCTGGGACCACGACTCCAAGATCGCCCGGCACATCTCCGACATCGTCGGCACCCGTACCTTCAGCACCCCGCTGGTCAACGAGGGCGGCGCCATCCACGTCGACGGGGAGGGCACCGTGCTCCTCACCGACACCGTGCAGCTGGGCAAGGGCCGCAACCCCGACTGGACCCGCGAGGAGGTCGAGCGGGAGATCCACGCCCACCTCGGCACCACCAAGGCCATCTGGCTGCCCTACGGCCTGGCCGGCGACTACGGCACCTACGGCACCCAGGGCCACGTCGACATCGTCGCCGCCTTCGCCCGCCCCGGCGTGGTCATGGTCCACACCCAGCCCGACCCGGCCCACCCGGACCACGAGCGCTGCAAGACCATCGCCGCCATCCTGCGCGCCTCCACCGACGCCCGGGGCCGCCGCCTGGAGGTCGTCGAGATCCCGGCGCCCACGGTGCTGGAGGAGGACGGCGAGTGGGTGGACTACTCGTACATCAACCACTACCTCTGCAACGGCGGCGTGGTCCTGTGCGCCTTCGACGACCCGCGCGACGAGGAGGCGGCCGAGATCTTCCGCGGACTCTTCCCCGAGCGGACCGTGACCCTCGTTGACGCACGTACGATTTTCGCCGGGGGTGGCGGCATCCACTGCATCACCCAGCAGCAGCCGAAGGTCTGACCCGAGGCGGCTCTCGTGACCTGACGAAGGAGAGACCATGGCGGCGGGCGGAGTACCGGTACGGGCGGCGCGCAAGAACGCGCCCCCGCGCGAGGACGTACTCGTCGCCGCCATGGCCACGATCGCCGAGCGCGGGCTCGACGGGCTGACCATGGCCGGCCTCGGCCGGCAGGTCGGCATGAGCAGCGGCCACCTCCTCTACTACTTCCGCAGCAAGGACGAGCTCCTGCTGCAGACCCTGGAGTGGAGCGAGGCGGAACTCGGCGCCCGCCGCCGGTCCCTGCTCTCGCGCCGCGAGAGCGCGGGCGAACGGCTGCGCGCGTACGTGGACCTCTACGTGCCCGACGGCGCCCGGGACCCGCACTGGACGCTGTGGCTGGAGGTCTGGAACCGCTCCCAGAACGCGGGCCCGGCCGAACGCGACCGGCAGGCCGCCATCGAGGGCGCCTGGCACCGCGACCTGGTCGCCCTGCTCGCCGAGGGGATCTCGCGCGGGGAGTTCCGCACGGTGGACCCCGACCGCTTCGCCGCCCGGCTGCGGGCCCTGCTCGACGGGTTCAGCATCCAGGTGGCCGTCGGCCTGCCCGGCATAGGGCGCGAGGACATCCTGGAACACGTCCGCGAATTCCTCACCCAGACCCTCGCGGCCTAAGCCGTCTCTTCCGGAT
>NZ_JZWV01001153.1 GCF_000966975.1 Streptomyces katrae
GGGCTTGACCGGCAAGATCCGAAAGAGACGGCCTAGGGAATACCCGGCCGCGGCCGTCTGCCGGACGGCGGGTGCCCGCATGCTGAGACCGGCGTCCAGGGACGCCGGAGCGTGTGACACACTGCGAGCGTGTCTGCTCGGCTCATGATTATGGACAGCAGCGCGCCGGTCCTCTGTGACCGCTGAACCGTGGCAAACCTCCGCGGCAGCGGCCACCGTGCCCCAGACCCGCGCGCAGACCTCTCGCACCCGCGAGAGGTTTTTTCGTTTCCCGGCCCGAAATCATGCCGGAAACGGGCAGCGCGCGATGATGGGGGCAGTGGATCCCCGGTCTCCGGAACCACTCATCCGACAGGAGTCAGATCAGCATGACGACGACAGAGGCGACTGCGCCGGCAGAGGCACTCGACGACGCCTTCCACGTCTTCGACACCACCCTGCGCGACGGCGCCCAGCGTGAGGGCATCAACCTCACGGTCGCGGACAAGCTGGCCATCGCCCGGCACCTGGACGAGTTCGGAGTGGGCTTCATCGAGGGCGGCTGGCCCGGCGCCAACCCCCGCGACACCGAGTTCTTCGCCCGCGCCCGGGCCGAGATCGACTTCAAGAACGCCCAGCTGGTCGCCTTCGGCGCCACCCGCCGGGCCGGCGGCTCCGCGGCCGAGGACCCGCAGGTCCGCGCCCTCCTGGAGTCCGGCGCGCCGGTCATCACCCTTGTCGCCAAGTCCCACGACCGGCACGTCGAGCTCGCCCTGCGCACCACCCTGGACGAGAACCTGGAGATGGTCCGCGACACCGTCTCCCACCTCGTCTCCCAGGGCCGCCGCGTCTTCGTCGACTGCGAGCACTTCTTCGACGGCTACCGCGCGAACGCCGAATACGCCAAGTCCGTCGTGCGCACCGCCCACGAGGCCGGCGCCGACGTGGTGATCCTCTGCGACACCAACGGCGGCATGCTGCCCGCCCAGATCACCGCGGTCGTCTCCACCGTCCTCGCCGACACCGGCGCCCGCCTGGGCATCCACGCCCAGGACGACACCGGCTGCGCCGTCGCCAACACCCTCGCCGCCGTCGACGCGGGCGCCACGCACGTCCAGTGCACCGCGAACGGCTACGGCGAGCGCGTCGGCAACGCCAACCTCTTCCCCGTCGTCGCCGCCCTGGAGATCAAGTACGGCCGCAAGGTCCTCCCCGAGGGCGCCCTCGCCGAGATGACCCGCATCTCGCACGCCATCGCCGAGGTCGTCAACCTCACCCCCTCCACCCACCAGCCGTACGTCGGCGTCTCCGCCTTCGCGCACAAGGCGGGCCTGCACGCCTCGGCCATCAAGGTCGACCCGGACCTGTACCAGCACATCGACCCCGAGCGGGTCGGCAACACCATGCGCATGCTGGTCTCCGACATGGCCGGCCGCGCCTCCATCGAGCTCAAGGGCAAGGAGCTCGGCGTCGACCTCGGCGGGGACCGCGCCCTGATCGCCCGTGTGGTCGAACGGGTCAAGGAACGCGAGCTGGCGGGCTACACCTACGAGGCCGCCGACGCCTCCTTCGAGCTGCTGCTGCGCGCCGAGGCGGAGGGCCGGGCCCGCAAGTACTTCCGTACGGAGTCCTGGCGCGCGATCGTCGAGGACCGCCCGGACGGCACCCACGCCAACGAGGCCACGGTCAAACTGTGGGCCAAGGGCGAGCGCATCGTCGCCACGGCCGAGGGCAACGGCCCGGTCAACGCCCTGGACCGGGCCCTGCGCGTCGCGCTGGAGCGCTTCTACCCCCAGCTGGCCAAGTTCGAGCTGATCGACTACAAGGTCCGCATCCTGGAGGGCAAGCACGGCACGGAGTCCACGACCCGCGTCCTGATCTCCACGACGGACGGCACCCGCGAATGGAACACCGTCGGCGTCGCCCCGAACGTCATCGCCGCCTCCTGGCAGGCCCTGGAGGACGCCTACACCTACGGCCTCCTCCACGCGGGCGTCGAACCGGCCGAGTAGGTCCGGGGAGCCGGAGGCTTATGTCCGGCTCACACGGGAAAGGGTCGGTTCGGGTAGCGTCGTCGGTATGAGGACCAGGCTGATATCCGTACGTGTGGGGTCGGTGCTGTCCGGTCTGCTGCTGGCCCTGTCCACCGGAGTGCTCGGCGGCGCCCCGCAGGCGGTCGCGGCCGAGGGCGGGCCCGCCGCCGTGGCGGAGGCGCTGAAGAAGGGGCCGGTCTACGTGGACCCCGGGGCCGCCGCGCAGCTGTCGCAGGCCCAGGCGGACGCGCTGGCCGCGAAGATCAAGGCGGCCGGAAAGCCGCTGTTCGTCGCCGTGCTGCCCGCCACCCCCGCCTTCCCGGCCGACAGCGTGCTGCGCACCGTCCGCACCGAGACGGGTATCACCGGGCTCTACGCCATCCGGCTCGGCGACGGCTTCAACGCCGGGGCCGACCGGGCCGTGATGCCGGTCAACGCCGTCCGCAACCTCACCGACGCGGTGAAGGCGGGCGGGGCGGTGGACGCCGCCACCGAGCTGAACAACTTCGTCGACCAGGCCCTCCCGCAGATGAAGGGCCACGCCCCGGCCTCCTGGGGCGGCGGTACCGGCGGCGGGTCCTCCGCCGGGACCCTGATCGCCCTCGGCGCGGTGGCCGTGGTCGCCGGCGGAGGCGGGTACCTGCTGGTCAAGCGGAACCGGAGGAGGAAGGAAGAGGCCCGGCGGGAGGCCGTCGCACGGCTGAGCGTGGTCGTGGACGAGGACATCACCGCCTTCGGCGAGGAGCTCGAACGGCTCGACTTCCACCCCGGCGAGCCCGGCGCGGACGACGCCATGCGCAAGGACTACGAGCGGGGGCTCGACTCCTACGAGCGGGCCAAGCAGATCATGGCCTCGGTGCAGCGCCCCGAGGAGGTCCAGGGCGTGACCCAGGCGCTGGAGGACGGGCGGTACGCCCTCGCGTGCCTCGACGCGCGGCGGCGGGGCGAACCCGTGCCCGAGCGGCGGGCGCCCTGCTTCTTCGACCCGCGTCACGGTCCGAGCACCGAGGACGCGCAGTGGGCCCCGCCCGGCGGGGCGGCGCGCACGGTGCCGGTCTGCACGGCGGACGCCGTCCGGCTGCGGGACGGCCTGGACCCGGCGGTACGCACCGTGGACACCGAGCACGGGCCGCGCCCCTACTACGACGCCGGCCCGGCGTACGGGCCCTGGGCGGGCGGCTACTTCGGCGGCGGCATGCTGCCCGGCCTGCTGGTCGGCACGATGCTGGGGTCGATGATGTCCGGCCCGGCCTACGCCTCCGACTTCGGCGGCGGCTTCGGCGGAGGTGGGTTCGAGGGGGGAGACGTCTCCGGAGCCGACTTCGATCCGTCCGACTTCGGCGGCGGGGACTTCGGCGGCGGTGGCGGCTTCGACGGGGGCGGCGGGGGATTCGACGGCGGGGGCGGCTGGTAGCCGCCCCCCGGGGGCGCCGGTCAGGCCTGCTTGATCGCCGAGATGTCGAAGGTCAGCTTCACCTTGTCGCTGACCATCACGCCGCCGGCCTCCAGCGCGGCGTTCCAGGTCAGGCCCCAGTCGGAGCGCAGGATCTCCGCCGAGCCCTCGAAGCCGACGCGCTCGTTGCCGTACACGTCGGTGGCGGAGCCGGCGAACTCCAGGTCGATGGAGAGCGGGCGGGTGACGTCCTTGATGGTCAGGTCGCCGCTGACGCGGTACGTGTCACCGCCGACGTGGGCCGCCGAGGTGGAGCGGAAGGTCATCAGCGGGTAGGCCTCGGCGTCGAAGAAGTCGCCGCTGCGCAGGTGGGCGTCGCGGTCGGCGATGCCGGTGCTCACCGAGGCGATCTTGACGTCGATCGAGGCGGTGGAGCGCGACGGGTCGCCGCCGTCCAGGTGCAGCGTGCCCTCGTGCTCGGCGAAGCTGCCGCGGACGTTGGTCACCATCGCGTGGCGCACGGTGAAGCCGATGCTGCTGTGGCCGGCGTCGATGACGTAGTCGCCGGTGAGCGCGGCGAGCGCCGGGTCGACGGCGAGCGTGGCGACCGCGCCCTGCTGGGTGGGGGCGGCGGGGGTGGCGGTGCGGCTGCGGCGGGAGAAGAGAGCCATGACGTCCTCCTGGGAGTCCTGCGGTTTGGTTCAAAGTTCAACAAGAGCAACGCTAGAGCCGTTCCGTTCAAATTTCAACTACATCACCCGTTCGGTGGGTGGTTTTGTAGGACACCCACAAAGGCCGACCGCCCCCGCTGGGGGAGTCCATGCATGCATCGGAGGTTCTGTCCGGCCCGCACAGCCGAACGGGTCCGAGACTGTGTGGAATCAACGGAGGGTTTTGCGGGCCCGGCTTCGTAAGGTCGGTACATGACCGTTGTGGACCAGACTCCGAGCGAGCCGACGGACGCCCGCAGGCGCGTGGCCGAGCTGCACTCCCTCCGCGAGGAGGCCCGGCGCGGCCCCAGCGACCGCGCGACCGAGGCGCAGCACGCCAAGGGCAAGCTGACCGCCCGTGAGCGCATCGCGCTCCTGCTCGACGAAGGGTCCTTCCGGGAGGTCGAGCAGCTCCGCCGGCACCGGGCGACCGGCTTCGGCCTGGAGGCCAAGAAGCCCTACACCGACGGTGTCATCACCGGCTGGGGCACGGTCGAGGGCCGCACGGTCTTCGTCTACGCGCACGACTTCCGCATCTTCGGCGGCGCCCTGGGCGAGGCCCACGCCACCAAGATCCACAAGATCATGGACATGGCCATCGCGGCCGGTGCCCCGCTGGTCTCCCTCAACGACGGCGCCGGCGCCCGCATCCAGGAGGGCGTCTCCGCCCTCGCCGGCTACGGCGGCATCTTCCAGCGCAACACCAAGGCCTCGGGCGTCATCCCGCAGATCTCGGTCATGCTGGGCCCCTGCGCCGGCGGCGCGGCCTACTCCCCGGCCCTGACGGACTTCGTGTTCATGGTCCGGGACACCTCGCAGATGTTCATCACCGGCCCCGACGTCGTCCGCGCCGTCACCGGTGAGGAGATCAGCCAGAACGGCCTCGGCGGCGCCGACGTGCACGCCGAGACCTCGGGCGTCGCGCACTTCGCGTACGACGACGAGGAGACCTGCATCGCCGAGGTCCGCTACCTCATCACGATGCTCCCCTCGAACAACCGCGAGAACCCGCCGGTCCACGAGAACACCGACCCGGTCGACCGGCGTTCGGACGTCCTCCTGGACCTGGTCCCCGCCGACGGCAACCGCCCGTACGACATGCTCAAGGTCATCGAGGAGCTCGTCGACGACGGCGACGTCCTGGAGATCCACGAGCGCTGGGCGCGCAACATCATCTGTGCCATGGCGCGGATGGACGGCCAGGTCGTCGGCATCATCGCCAACCAGCCCGGCCACCTCGCCGGTGTCCTGGACATCCACGCCTCCGAGAAGGCCGCGCGCTTCGTCCAGATGTGCGACGCCTTCAACATCCCGATCATCACGCTGCTGGACGTCCCCGGCTTCCTGCCGGGCGTCGACCAGGAGCACGGCGGCATCATCCGCCACGGCGCCAAGCTGCTGTACGCGTACTGCAACGCCACGGTCCCGCGGATCTCCCTGATCCTGCGCAAGGCCTACGGCGGGGCGTACATCGTCATGGACTCCCAGTCCATCGGTGCCGACCTCACCTACGCCTGGCCCACCAACGAGATCGCCGTCATGGGCGCGGAGGGCGCGGCCAATGTGATCTTCCGTAAGCAGATCGCGGACGCCGAGGACCCCGAGGCCATGCGCGCCCGGATGGTCAAGGAGTACAAGGCCGAGCTGATGCACCCGTACTACGCGGCCGAGCGCGGTCTCGTCGACGACGTCATCGACCCGGCCGAGACCCGCGGAGTGCTCGTCAGCGCCCTCGCGATGCTCCGCACCAAGCACGCCGATCTGCCGTCTCGCAAGCACGGCAACCCGCCGCAGTAAACGAGCTGAGGAGACCTGCCGACGATGAGCACCGCCACCGACACCCTGCTGAAGGTCGAGAAGGGCAACGCCGCGCCCGAGGAGCTGGCCGCGATCACTGCGATCCTGCTCGCCCGCGCCGCCGCCACCCCCGAGGAGGCCGCCCCGACCCGCCGTTCCACCGCCGGCTGGCGCCGGCTGGAGCGCAGCCGGGGCTTCCAGGCCCCGCACAGCTGGCAGGGCTGAGCAGCAGCAGCGCACACGTCAGAAGGCCCCGCACCGTCCACGGTGCGGGGCCTTCGTCGTGCGTACGGGTGCGCGTACGGGCACGGGACGGGTACGGGTACGGGTACGGCGAAGGCCCCCGTGCAGGGGCACGGGGGCCTTTCGCAGCTGCGCTCCGATTACCGA
>NZ_JZWV01001154.1 GCF_000966975.1 Streptomyces katrae
AGCCGTGCCATGAGGGCGTGTTCGACGAGGGTGATGAGTGCGCTCTTCGCGTCGCCGCGGTGGCGGGCGTCGGTGGTGATGATGGGGGCGTCGGGGCCGATCTGGAGGGCCTCGCGGACTTCTTCGGGGGTGTAGGGCTGGTGTCCGTCGAAGCCGTTGAGGGCGATGACGAAGGGGAGGCCCGAGTTCTCGAAGTAGTCGACGGCGGGGAAGCAGTCGGCGAGGCGGCGGGTGTCGACGAGGACGACGGCGCCGATGGCGCCGCGGACGAGGTCGTCCCACATGAACCAGAAGCGGTCCTGTCCGGGGGTACCGAAGAGGTACAGGATCAGGTCCTGGTCCAGGGTGATGCGGCCGAAGTCCATGGCGACCGTGGTGGTCGTCTTGTCACCGGTGTGGGTGAGGTCGTCGATGCCGGCCGAGGCGCTGGTCATGACGGCTTCGGTGCGCAGGGGGTTGATCTCGGAGACCGCGCCGACGAACGTGGTCTTGCCCACGCCGAAGCCGCCCGCCACCACGATCTTCGCGGAGGTGGTGGAGCGAGCCGCTCCGCCGTTAGAGCTTGCGAAGTCCACTGAGCACCCTTTCGAGCAGTGTCACATCTGGCTGGCCGCCGGCAGACTCGTCGCCGCCGGGCTGGTGAATGGCGACAAGGCCCGCCTCCGCCAGGTCGGCTACGAGGATGCGGGCGACACCAAGAGGAATGGAGAGAAGTGCCGAGATCTCCGCGACGGATTTGATCTCCTGGCACAGGCGGCAGATGCGCTGGTGCTCGGGCAACTGCCCTTGCAGCCGCGCGGGATCCGCCGTGGTACTGACCAGCGCCTCGATGGCGAGCTGGTAGCGCGGCCGGGTCCGGCCGCCGGTCATCGCGTACGGACGCACCAGCGGGTTGTGCGCCTTCGGAGCCTGCGGCTGCGAAGCCCTGGGGGGCTGCTGAGGAAGCCGATGGGGCGCCTGGGGCTGCTGGGGCTGGCCGTACGGTTGCTGTGCGTAGGGGTTCTGCTCCGGCACGGGCCGGCTGGGAGCGGAGGGGAAGTTGAAGCGGTTCTGGTCGTGCCCACCCTGCGGCTGCTGGCCGCCATAAGGATGTCCTCCGGGTGTTGTCACGTTTCCTCCTCCGACTCCAAGAACGCAGTACTCCCTGTGGAACCGCGCCACCGCACCCTACGGTGCGATGACGCGAAACGCACTGCTTGTTTGCTAGTTGAGAAGGCTTCCCTGCAGCTCCGCGCGCAGGTCCGGAGTGAGGACGCTGCCCGCT
>NZ_JZWV01001155.1 GCF_000966975.1 Streptomyces katrae
CCGGCAAGATCCGGAAGAGACGACCTAGGACCCGCACGGCTCCGGCCGGCCTGCCCCGCGCGGTTCGCCCCGCCTAGGCCTGCGCCAACTGCGCGGCCAGGCCGTCCAGGAGGAAGCGCAGGCCCAGTTCGAAGCCGCGGTCGTCCAGGCCGGCCAGGCCGCCGGGCCGGGTGCCCGTCGATTCGAGGGAGTCGGCGAGGGCCGGGTAGTCCGGGCGGTAGTCGGCCGGGGCGCGGGTGAAGCCCGCCGTGAAGGTCTCCAGGGCGGAGCCGAGGACCAGGTAGTCGAGGGCGGCGGCGGCCTCGGCCGCGCCGGCGGGCGTGCACCCCGCCCCGACCAGGGCGGCCAGCAGGGCGTCGTAGCCGATCAGGGCCCGGTCGGCCTCGACCCGGCGGCGGGCCACCAGCGCGATCATGTGCGGATGCTGGAGGTACACCCGGCGGTAGCCGCGGGCGTACTCGGCGATGCCCCGGCGCCACTGGGGGTCCTGGAGCGGGCCGAGGTCGATCTCCTCGTTCAGCAGCTCCGAGGCGGCGTCGAGCAGGTCGTCCTTCGACGCGACGTGGTGGTAGAGCGACGCGCCCCGCACCCCGAGCCGGTCGGCCAGCGACCGCATCTTCAGGGCGTCCGGGCCCTCCTCGTTGAGCAGTTCCAGTGCGGCACGCGCGATGATCGCGCGGCTCAGCAGCGGCTGGCTCGGTCGGCCCACGGCGGCACTCCCCCTCTTCCCGCGCCAGGTTACCCGTCGGCAGGTCTTCCCAAGAGGTCGAGGGCGCGTTAACGTCCCCGCAACCCCTTACCTAACGCGGTTAGATTTAGTTCGGGGAGCGCTCCCGGCGTCGCCGGACGGCTCCCCCTGCCCTCCGAGGTGTCACGTGCAAGAACCCTCCACCGGCGGCAGATCCGCCACCGGACCCGCCACCGCCGCCCCGCAGGAAGGCGACAGCGACGCCGCCCGGCTCAGCGACCTCGGCTACCAGCAGGAGCTGCGCCGCAGCCTCGGCGTCCTCGGGAACATCGCCATGGGCTTCGCCGTGGTCTCGCCCGTGGTCGCCCTGTACGCCGTGTCCATGGTCGGGACGGCCATCGCCGGGCCGGCCTGGGTGTGGGCGCTGCCCGTCGTCCTGCTCGGCCAGTGCCTGGTCGTCAACGTCTATTCCGAGCTGGCCTCCCAGTGGCCGCTGGCCGGCGGCCCCTACCAGTGGGGGCGCCGGCTGCTCGGGCCCTCGTTCGGCTGGATGAGCGGCTGGGTGTGGCAGTTCGCCGTGATGTTCGGCAACACCACCGTCGCCTACCTGGCGGCGCCCTGGGTCTTCGCCCTGATCGGTGTCACGCCGACACCCGCGGCCATGGTCGCGGTGGCCGCGGCCATCCTGCTGGCCTGCATGCTGGTCAACGCCTTCGGCATCAGGATCCTCAGCCTCTTCGTCTCGCTGGGCATCGCCGCCGAAGCGGTGGCCTCCGTACTGGTCGGCTTCAGCCTGCTGCTGTTCTTCCGCAAGCACGGCTTCTCCCTCTTCACCGAGACCCTCGGCGCCGAGCAGCTGTCGGGCGGCTCCACGGTCATGGCCTTCCTCGCCGTCCTCGCCGTCGCGGGCTGGGGCTTCATCGGCTTCGACGCCTGCGTGTCCACGGCCGAGGAGACCAAGGACGCCGGCCGGCAGGTGCCGCGCGCCATGTGGTGGGCACTGCTGAGCGTCGGCACCGTGGTGATCCTCAACGCCATGGCGGTGGCCCTCGCCCACCCCGACCCGGCGGCGGTCGTGGCCGGCCGGGACCTCGACCCGGTGACCACCGCCGTGGTCACCTCCTTCGGCTCCTGGTCCGACAAGCCCTTCGTCTTCGTCGTGCT
>NZ_JZWV01001156.1 GCF_000966975.1 Streptomyces katrae
GTCTTCGTCGTGCTCGTCGGCTTCCTCGCCTGCGCCATGGCCTCCCAGGGCGGTGCGGCCCGCGGGGTCTACTCCCTCGCCCGTGACGGCGTCTTCCCCTTCTCCGGCCAGGTGCGCCGGGTCAACCGGCGGCAGGCCCCGATCGGCGGCCTGCTGGCCTCCACCGCCGTCAGCTGCTCCGCCCTGTTCCTGGGCCTGAACGCCACCGCCATCGGCAGCCTGATCGCCTTCGGCACGGCCGCCACGTTCCTGCCGTTCTTCCTGGTCTCGCTGGCCGCGCTCGTCGCCCGGCTGCGTGGCACCTGGGTGCCCTCGGGGCACATCCGGCTGGGCCGCAAGGGCACCTTCCTGAACGTGCTCGCCGTGCTGTGGACGGCCTTCGAGGTGGCCAACGTCTGCTGGCCGCGGGCGATCCTCGCCCCGCCCGGCGCCCCCTGGTACCAGATCTGGGCCGGTCTGCTGGGCACCGGCGTGGTCATCACGGCCGGCCTGCTCTACCTGCTGGTCCGGCGCCCCCAGGAGAAGCTGCGCGCCCTGGAGCCGCAGGCGGCGCGCACGTCCCCGGACCGCTCCGGCGAACCGGCGGCCGGGCTCTCCTGACCGCCTTCCGGGGGCCCGCCCGGCCGCGGCCGGCCCCCGGACCACCCACCACCCTCCTTGTTCCTCTCCGTCCCCGCACACCCATCCCTCGGGAGCTATGTCATGAACCTGCCAGCAAAGCCCTCGGTCCCCGCGATGTCCTCGGCAGCGTCGATGCCGTCGTTGTCCCGGCGGGGTTTCGGCGCCGCCGCGCTGGGGGCCACCGCCGCCACCCTGTTCGCCGGCCGCGCCCTGGCCGCCGGGACGACCGATTCGTCCACCGCATCCGCGGAGAAGTACACGGCGCCCGCCGAGTGGGAGGACCACTCCTGTTGCGTCATGTCCTGGCCCTGGGACCGCACCGACGGCTGGGGATCCCTGCTGCCCGACGTCCAGGCCGAGATCGCCGGCATCGCCCGGTCCATCGCCCGCTCCGAACCGGTCCTGATGTTCGCCGAACCGGGACACACCGACGAGGCACGTGCCCAGTGCGGCCCCACCGTCACCGTCGTCGAATACCCCGTCAACGACTGCTGGACGCGCGACACCGGCCCCATCTTCGCCCTCAACGCCGCCGGGTCCCGCCGGATCGGACTCGACTTCGGCTTCAACGGCTGGGGCGGCAAGTACCCGTTCGACAAGGACGACCTCCTGCCGGTCGGCGTCTGCGACCACCTCGGCGTGGAACGCCGCGACGTGCCGATGGTCCTGGAGGGCGGCTCAGTCATCACCGACGGCCAGGGCACCCTCATCACCACGGAGGAGTGCCTGCTCAACCCCAACCGCAACCCCACGATGACCCGGGCGCAGATCGAGGCCACCCTGCTGGCCGCCTACGGGGCGACCAAGCTCATCTGGCTCCCGTACGGCCTGGCCAACGACACCATCACCAACGGGCACATCGACCTCGTCGCCGCCTACCTCGGCCCCGCCCGGATCCTCCTGCACACCCAGCCCGACACCAGCAGCCCCAACCACGACCGGATGGCGGCCAACAAGGCGGTCCTGGACGCCGCCACCGACGCCTGCGGACGCCGCTTCGAACTGGTGGAGATGCAGCAGCAGCCGCACTTCCGCCAGAACGGCCTCATGGTCGAGACCTTCAGCTACACCAACTACTACCTGACCTCCGCCCAGGTGATCGTCCCGCAGTCCGGGGAGGCGGCGGCCGACGCCGCGGCCCTCGACCGGCTCCGGCCGCTCTTCCCCGGCCGCGAGGTCGTCGGCACCCCGGCCAGGATCCTGGCCTGGGGCGGCGGCGGGGTCCACTGCGTCACCCAGCACGTGCCGCGCACCCGCTGACCGGGGCGCACGGTTCGCGGCGCGCGCCCCGCGCGCCGCGAACCGGCCCCAGGGTGCCGCTTGACCCCTTCCGGATGTGGGCAGGGTGGGGCGAGGACATGCGGCCACCGCCCCGGCGGCCGGCCGCGCGGGACGGCTGACGGGGAGTGGGCATGGGGTGGACGGCGGAGGAGTTCGGGGCCTCGCACGAGGGCTGGGCCGGCGCGCTCCTGGCGGACGGTACCGAGCCGGGCCCGGTCTGCCTGGACCCGGGCAACGGCTCCGGCTTCCGCCAGACGCGGGAGTGGTGGGCCTACAACGGCATTCTGAACCGGCCCCGGGCCGCCGCCGCCCGCGCCGCGTGCGCCTGTGGCTGGCGCGGCGCCGCGCACTACCCGATCGACCTCGGGGGCGAGGACCCCTCCGGCCTGTACGAGCAGGTGATCGACGGGCCGCGCGACGACTGGGAACGCCACCTCGACGAGGTCGAGGCCCGCACCGTACCGCTGCCCGCGGTGCTGGCCGACCTCCTGGAGCGGCTCGAGGACCAGCTCAACAACCTGGCCGGACAGGCGCCGGTGGCCGCCCTCAAGGCCGTGGCCGCACTGGAACGCGTCACCAGGAGCGTGGCCCGCGACGCCGCCTACATCGCCGAGGCCGACGACCTGTCGTGGGAGTCGATCGGCACCGGCCTCGGGATCTCCGAGAAGGAGGCCCGCTCCCGCCTGAGCCACTACACCGGCCGGCGCTGACCGGCGGGGCGCGCCCGATCCCCGGGGGCGCCGCCCGGACCGAAGGGTCCGCCCTCCGCGAAGGCCAGTGCGGCGAAGCGCTCGCCGATCCGGCGGTGGGTGTCCGCGTCCGGGTGGAGGGCGTCGGGCAGCGGCAGTCCGGCGGCATCGGCCTCACCGTAGAGCTCGCGGCCGTCGAGGTGGTACAGGTACGGGTCCTCGGCCGCCCGCTGCCGTACGATCCGCGCCAGTTCCTCGCGGATGACGGTGAGCGTCAGCTTTCCGGAGGCGCGCTCGGCGGGGTCTCCCGCAGCCCGGAACCGCAGCTTCCCCGCACTGAGCGCGGCGGTGTCGAAGGCCGTCGGCCCCGGGGTGTCCTCGTGGATGGGGCACAGCAGCGGCGAGACGACCAGCAGCGGAGTGGCCGGGTGGCCCTCGCGGATGGTGTCGAGGAAGCCGTGGACGGCCGGGCCGAAGGCACGCAGCCGCATCAGGTCGGTGTTGACCAGGTTGATGCCGAGCTTGAGGCTGATCAGGTCGGCCGGGGTGTCGCGCAGGGCGCGGGCCGTGAACGGGTCGAGCAGCGCGCTGCCGCCCAGGCCCAGGTTGACCAGTTCCACCCCGCCGAGGGAGGCGGCGAGCGCCGGCCAGGTGGCGGTGGGGCCCGCCGCGCCGGAGCCCTGGCTGATCGAACTGCCGTGGTGCGCCCACACCCTGCGGCCGCGGTCCGGCACGGGGGTGACGGGGGCGTCGGTGCGCAGGACGGAGAGCTCGGCCGTCTCGTCGTGCGGCAGCCAGATCTCCACGTCCTTCATCCGGCCGGGCAGGCCCGCGAAGCGCAGGGTGGCGGGCGGTCCGGTCCGGTGGGCGGTGGCGCCGGTGGCCGGGTCGATGGTCAGGGTGTCGCCGCCCGAGGCGCCGGCCCGCCCGGCCGGGCGGCCGTCGACGAGGAGCTCGTATACGCCGTCGGGGCGGGCCGGGGCGCCCGCGTAGACCCGTTTGACGGGCACGGTGTCCAGCTCCACGACGGTCGCCGCGGTGCGGAAGGCCAGCCGTACGCCGGACGGCTGGGACTCGGCCAGGGCGAGCTGCCCGTCGGTGTTCTGGGCCCGGGCCCGGGCGGGCAGCCGGTGCGGCAGCAGGCCGCGTCCGGTGCGCTCGGTGTCCAGGGCCCCGCGCAGGAGGTCCGCGGTGACGGGCGTGGTCAGGGGAGGGGCGGCCGGGGGTGTCACCGGGCCGCCCGGGTGCGCAGCAGGGTGTCGAGGGAGTCGAGGGTCCATGACCAGCTCTCCTGTGGGTCGGGGGCGCTGTGGCTGAAGCCTCCGGCCAGCTCCAGGCTGACGTAGCCGTGGATGACGCTGCCGAGGAGGCGGACGGCGTGGGTCTGCTCCGGGCCGGTGAGGTCGTATCCCCGCAGGACGGCCCGCATCATCTCCGAGTGCCGTCGGCCGGCGCCGGCGACGGCCTCCTCGGGGGTGAGCCGGAACCGGGAGGCGTCGTAGCGGCCCGGGTGCTCGCGGGCGTAGTCGCGGTAGACGTCGGCCAGGGCGGTCAGGGCGTCCTTGCCGGCGCGCCCGGCCAGCGCGGAGGCGGCCCGGTCGGCGAGCTCCTCCAGGGCCAGCAGGGCGATCCTCGCCTTGAGGTCGCGGGAGTTGCGCACGTGCGAGTAGAGGCTCGCGACCTTGACGCCGAACCGGCGGGCGAGCGCCGAGGCCGTCACCTGCTCGAAGCCGACCTCGTCGGCCAGCTCCGCCCCGGCCCGCACCAGGCGGTCCGTGGTCAACCCGATCCGGCCCATGCCCCGTCCCGTCCCTCATGCCTCCCGCGGCCGGCGGACCAGGCGCCACCCACCGCGTGCCTACAGCAGTTAATCATTTGCCTAAAGCATATAGGCAAATTAGCGTGCGTCCCATGAAGCCACTGACCGAACAAGAGATCCGCGCCGCCTTCGTCAACTGCACCAAGGGTGAGGCCAAGCGCCTGCCCGTCCCGCGCGACCTGGCCGACCGCCCCTGGGCGGACCTGGACTACCTCGGCTGGAGCGACCCCCAGTCCCCGGGCCGCGCCTACCTGGTGACCGAGGCCGGGGGCCGGGTCAGTGCCCTCGCCCTGCGCCGCCCCACCGCGGGCGCCGGGCAGGCGCGACGCAGCATGTGCCGGATCTGCATGACCGGCCACGACGGGGGAGTGTCCCTGATGGTCGCGCCGAAGGCCGGCAAGGCCGGGCAACAGGGCAACTCGGTCGGCGTCTACATGTGCGACGACCTCTCCTGCTCGCTGTACGTGCGCGGCATCAAGGAATCGGGGCCGGGCGCACGGCTCCACGAGACGCTCACGCTGGAGGAGAAGGTCGGCCGGACGGTGGAGAACCTCGCCGCCTTCCTCGCGAAGGTGACCGCCTGACCCGTCTCAGGGTCCTCCGGGTGCCTCCTGGAGGGCGGCGGCGACGAGGGCGAGGTCGTTGCCGATGGACAGGATGCCCGCGGGGTCGGTGTTCGCCGTCGACGCTCCGTTCACGCCCGCGTAGAACGGGTCGAAGCGGCCGCCGCCCCGGTCGAGGTATCCGGCGATCGTGATGGCCCCGACGGCGAACCGGCCGTTCAGCGAGTCCCCGCCGACGGCCGCACCGGTCTTGGCGAACACCTTCCCGCGTGCCGGGCAGCTGCGGCAGTTGTCGGCGAGCAGGCCGTCGACGCCCAGGACGGGCAGGGTTTCCCGGAAGAGCCGGGCGTCCGGGCCGCGCTGCCAGTACGCCAGCATCTGCACCAGCGCCTGCGGGGTGGCCCGGTCGGCGGGGTTGCCGCCCCGGCCGTCCATCAGCTCCACCTGGCCGCGGTCGACCCCCGCCCGGCCGAGGAAGCCGGCCAGCACCGGGAACCCGTCCGCGCACTGCCGGCTGCCGGCGGCGACGGCCATCAGGCAGATGCCCAGGTTGGCGCCCAGGTTGTGGCTGACCTTCAGGATCAGCTTGGCGTACTGCTCGTACGGCGGTGAGGTGTACGCGGCCACCCGCGGGTCCCCCCGGTAGTCATGCGGCAGCCGGCCGACGGGGTTCGCCCCCGTCGCGGCGGCGCGGACCTCCACACCGGCCCGGCCGAGCGCCTCGATGAGCGCGGTCCGGCCGAAGGCGGCCGGGTCCGTGACCGGGGAGGTCCGCAGCAGCGGAGCGGAGCCGGCGGCGATGGTGCCGGACAGCCGGATCCGGGTACCGCCCTCGTCCGCCGTCACGGTGACCGCCGTGGGCTTCCCGGCCGCCACGGTCCGCACCGTGGACGTCACCTCGTACGGGGCGACCTTCGGCCGCCAGTCCAGCCGGGCCCCGGCACCCGCGCGGTCCCCGGGCGTGGTCAGCAGGTCGATCAGGTTGTCGTTGACGATCAGCGGGGTCGGCGTGGGGTCGAGGACGGGGTCGGCGGCGAACAGCCGGCCGTCCACGACCACCTCCCCGTCCACCCGGGTGATGCCCGACTCGCGCACTTGCCGGGCCAGTTGGTCGATCCCGGCCAGAGGGTTCTCCGGGGTGAGGGTGGCGCCGGGGAAGTCGTTGGCGTAGGTGTGGTCGAGGTCGGTGTAGGCGACGGTCCCGTCGGGACGCGTCCGCCCGCCCAGGGTGAGGTCGCCCTGGGCGACAAGGACCAGGTCCCCGGTCAGCGTGCCCGCGCTGCGCTTCCCGACGGCGTAGACGGGGGTCACGAACCGGTGGCCCGTCC
>NZ_JZWV01001157.1 GCF_000966975.1 Streptomyces katrae
GTCACGAACCGGTGGCCCGTCCCCAGCGTCCGCCAGGTGCCGGATACGGAGAACAGCTTCGCGGTGGACCCCGGGATGAAGAACTGCCCCGGGAACACGCCGCGCACCACCGGCCCGCCCCCGGGCCCGGTCTGCAGCAGCCCCCACTGGGCGTGCCGGTACTCCGGCTTGCGCATGATCTCTACGATCGGACGGGGCAGCCGCCCCGCTTCCCCCGGACCCGACGACGAGGGCGACGGCGGCGGGGGATCCGCAGCCGCGCGGGCCACCGCACCCGACCCGGACACGGCCAGCAACAGCGCGGCGCACCCGGCCCCCACCCGCCGCCGCAACGCGCCACACCGGACCGGATGTCCCACAGCGCACTCCGTTCGCCGCGGCCGCCTTCGCCGGAAGCCGGGAGTCCGACACCTGCGCCCAGCCTGGCACACCCCGCGACGCCCTGCACGTCACCCGGACGGCCGTCAAGCCCCGAACTCCAGGGACGTGACGGCACACCCCCGCGAGCGGCCCAATGGAAGCCCAGAAGACGCCCACCAGGCGCCCCCTCCTCCTCCACTCCTCCCCTCTCTCCCTCCCGAGCGTCGAACCGAACCCAGGCGGATCGCGCACCACGCCTGGCATTCCCAGGAGCTCCCCATGATCCAGACGAGTCAGCCCTTCCGCGTCTCCCTCCTCGCCGCCGCCATGGAAGCCGGTGCCGTACGCGTGGCCCCCGGCACGTTCGCGGCCTCCAGAACGCCCGGCTCCGGAAACACCGAGGTACCCCCGCGCCCACAGGCCCCGACGGCGGACGGGAGGTGGAACACCCTCGTACGGAAGGGGAAGGCGGCGGCGGTCATCGTCCTCGCCCCGTGACGGCCCGCCCGCCGCGAGCCCCGCGCCGCCCCCGGTCACGTCGCCCCCGCTTCCGCACCCGCGTCCGACCTGGCCAGGGCCAGGACCCCGGCGCAGATCAGGGCCAGGCCGAGCAGCTGGGGCAGCAGCCACCAGTGCGTGCGCAGGTGCTCCTCGTACAGCAGGACCCCCAGGGCGACGCTGACTCCGGCGTCGCCCAGCGTCAGGGCGGGCTGTGAAGCGACCAGCGGCCCGCCCTGCATGGCGTGCTCGAGGAGCAGGACGGCGCAGATGCCGGCCGCACCGAAGGCGTACGTCTCCCAGGCCGTGAGGAACGCCCCGATCCCGCCCCCGCGCAGGATGTGCACGGCCGACTTCATCAGGGCGGCGGTCAGCGCGTAACAGACGGCGGTGGCCGCGCCCAGGCAGCCCGCCCGCATCCGCCCGGGCGGCCGCCGCAGCCCCGCCGCCGCCAGCACCGCCACGGCCCCCGCACACGCCGGCAGGGCCAGCA
>NZ_JZWV01000134.1 GCF_000966975.1 Streptomyces katrae
CCCCGGCGCCACCCCGGGGCGCCACGCGAACCGGCGGCTTGGGTTCCGTTCCCGTCAATTCGCGACGAACGGTGACGGAGTGAGTGCGTTATGTGATGTGCTGGGACCGGTCGCGACGCGGGTGTCCGAAACCCGCCTCGCGCCACCGTGTTCGAGAAGCGCGTTCGGGGGCGCGAGGGAGGGGAGCGGAATGGGTGCGGACCAGATCCGGCGGTGGGAATCGGGTGCCCTCGCGCACGCGGTGAACGACCCCTTCGGCCAGGGCCCACTGCCCTGGTTCCGGGGCAGCGAGGTGTACTTCGACGACACCGGCCAGGTCGTCCCCTGGTACGTGGACCCGGCCCTGGCCCCCGGCCGGACCTCCCAGGCCCGCGGCGGCGGGCCCCGGACCGCCGACGACGTGCACCGGCAGATCAAGGGCTTCACCTCCACCGGAGCCGTCGCCCCGGGCGAGGCCATCGACTTCCACATCACCGTCGACCCGCCCCAGCAGTTCCAGGTCGACGTCTACCGCATCGGCCACTACGGCGGGGACGGCGCCTCGAAGATCACCACCAGCCCCCGGCTGTCCGGAATCGTCCAGCCGCCCCCGCTCACCGCCGACCGCACGGTCTCCTGCCACCACTGGTGGCAGTCCTGGCGGCTCCAGGTCCCCTCGTACTGGAGCGTCGGCGCGTACGTGGCCGTGCTCACCACCGCCGACGGCTACCGCTCCCACATCCCCTTCACGGTCCGCGACGACCACCCCGCGGACCTCCTCCTGCTGCTCCCCGACATCACCTGGCAGGCCTACAACCTCTACCCCGAGGACGGCCGTACCGGCGCCAGCCTCTACCACGCCTGGGACGAGGAGGGCCGACTGCTCGGCGAGCGGGACGCGGCCGTCACCGTCTCCTTCGACCGCCCCTACGCGGGCGCCGGCCTGCCCCTGCACGTCGGCCACGCCTACGACTTCATCCGCTGGGCCGAGCGCTACGGCTACGACCTCGCCTACGCCGACACCCGCGACCTGCACGCCGGCCGCGTCGATCCCACCCGCTACCGGGGCCTGGTCTTCCCCGGTCACGACGAGTACTGGTCGCTCCCCATGCGCCGCACGGTGGAGCGCGCCCGCGACCACGGCACCTCGCTCGTCTTCCTCTCCGCCAACACCATGTACTGGCAGGTCGAGCTGGCCCCCTCCCCGTCCGGGGTGCCCGACCGGCTCCTGACCTGCCGAAAACGCCGGGGCCCCGGCCGCCCCAGCCTGTGGCGCGAGGTCGACCGCCCGGAGCAGCAGCTGCTCGGCATCCAGTACGCGGGCCGCGTCCCGGAGCCCGCGCCCCTGATCGTCCGCAACGCCACGCACTGGCTCTGGGACTCCACCGGCGCCGCCGAGAACGACGAGCTCGACGGGCTGGTGGCGGGCGAGGCCGACCGGTACTTCCCGCGCACCCAGCTCCCCGAGCACCAGGACCGGATCCTGCTCGCCCACTCCCCCTACCTCGACGGCGAGGGCGCCAAGCGCCACCAGGAGACCTCCCTCTACCGGGCCCCCAGCGGCGCCCTCGTCTTCGCCTCCGGCACCTTCGCCTGGTCCCCCGCCCTGGACCGCCCCGGCCACGTGGACGAACGGATCCAGCGGGCCACGGCCAACCTCCTCGACCGGATCTGCAAGCGCGACTGAGCCGCCCGGGGCACCCCCGGCCGGGACCGCCGCACCCCCTGGCCCGGGCACGGCACCCCGTGCGGGAGAATGGTCCCGCGCCCCGCGCTCGTACAGAACCACAGGGAGACCCCGTGCCCGGATTCGTCGAAAAGCCCGAGCCCGTGCAGGTGCCCGGCCTCGTCCACCTCCACACCGGCAAGGTCCGCGACCTCTACCGCGACGAGGACGGCAACCTCGTCATGGTCGCCAGCGACCGCATCTCCGCCGCCGACTGGGTGCTGCCCACCGAGATCCCGGAGAAGGGCCGCATCCTGACGCAGCTCTCCCTCTGGTGGTTCGAGCAGCTCGCGGACCTGGTCCCGAACCACGTCATCAGCACCGACCTGCCCGCCGGCGCCCCCGCCGACTGGGAGGGCCGCACGCTGGTCTGCAAGAGCCTCGACATGGTGCCCGTCGAGTGCGTGGCCCGCGGCTACCTCACCGGCTCCGGCCTCAAGGAGTACGTCCAGTCCCGCACCGTCTGCGGACTCGCCCTCCCCGAGGGCCTGGTGGACGGCTCCGAGCTGCCCGCCCCGATCTTCACCCCGGCCGCCAAGGCCGAGGTCGGCGACCACGACGAGAACGTCTCCTACGAGGAGGTCGCCCGCACCACCGGCGCCGAGACGGCGGCGCTGCTGCGCCAGACCACCCTCGCCGTGTACGGGCGCGCCCGCGACATCGCCCGCGAGCGCGGCATCATCCTCGCGGACACCAAGTTCGAGTTCGGCTTCGACAAGGACGGCACGCTCGTCGCCGCCGACGAGGTCCTCACCCCGGACTCGTCCCGCTTCTGGCCCGCCGACCAGTGGCAGCCGGGCCGCACGCAGCCCTCGTTCGACAAGCAGTACGTCCGCGACTGGCTGGCCTCCCCGGCCTCCGGCTGGGACTCCAAGGGCGAGCTCCCGCCGCCGGTCCTCCCGCAGGAGGTCGTGGCGCAGACCCGCGCCAAGTACGTCGAGGCCTACGAGCGCCTCACCGGCCAGACCTGGAGCTGATACGACGAAGGCCCCGATCAACCGATCGGGGCCTTCGTTCGCTGAGCGGACAACGCGACTCGAACGCGCGACATCCACCTTGGCAAGGTGGTGCTCTACCAACTGAGCTATGTCCGCCTGTGCGCCTTGGCGCGAGACCTACTATACCCAACCCCGGGCCCGGGCGAGACGCACTGCCGTATGACGGTTCTCCGCCCCGAGCTTCGTGGCCGCCGAGGAAAGGTAGTTCCGTACGGTCCCCTGCGACAGCGAGGCCCGCTCCGCGATCTCCGCGATGGGCGCCCCGTCGGCCGCGAGTTCCAGCACTTCGGCCTCGCGGGCGGTCAGCGGGGAGTCCCCGGCGCTGATCGCGTCGGCCGCCAACTCCGGGTCCACGTAACGGCCTCCGGCGTGCACGGTCCGGATCAGCTCGGCCAGCCGCTGCGCCGAGACCGTCTTCGGCGCGAAGGCCCGCACGCCTGCCGCGAGGGCCCGCTTCAGGTGCCCGGGACGGCCGTGACTGGTCACGATCATGACCTTGCAGTCGGGCAGTTCGGACCGCAGCGACGTGGCCACGCTCACACCGTCGGCCCCCGGCATCTGCAGGTCGAGCACCGCCACGTCCGGCCGGTGCGCCCGCGCCATGGCCAGGGCCTCCGGCCCCGAGGCCGCCTCGGCGACGACCGCGAGGTCGTCCTCCAGGCCCAGCAGTGCGGCCAGCGCGCCCCGGATCAGGTGTTCGTCGTCGGCCAGCAGTACCCGTACGGGGCTCACGCCCGCACCTCCGTTCGTCGTCCGTCCAGCGGTATCTCGGCCCGCAGCCGGAAGCGGCCGCCGCCGGCCGGTCCCGCGTGCAGGGTCCCGTCCACGGCCGCGAGCCGCTCCCGCAGCCCCGCGAGCCCGGATCCGGGCGGTCCGGCGGGGGCCTCGGGCACCCCGTCGTTCTCCACCAGCAGCGTCAGGGTGCCCGCGGCCTCCCGGTCCGTCAGCCGGATCAGGCAGCTGCGGGCGTCCCCGTGCCGCAGTACGTTCGTGGTCGCCTCGCGCACCACCCAGCCGAGCGCCGACTGCACCTCGGACGGCAGCTGCCGCGCGGCCGTGGCGAACTCGACCCGGCAGTCCATGCCGGCCGCGCTGAGCACCCCGCGCGCCCCCTCCAGCTCCACCGCGAGGTCCGCCTCGCGGTAGCCGCGCACGACGTCGCGCACCTCCATCTGCGACTCGCGCGCGATCCGCTGGACCTCGATCATCTGGTCCACGGCCTCGGGGCGTTCGCGCCGGGCCAGCTGCACCGCGAGCTCGCTCTTGAGGGCGATGACCGCCAGGTTGCGGCCCATCACGTCGTGCAGGTCCCGCCCGAACCGCAACCGCTCCTCCGCGACGGCCAGCCGGGCCTGGAGCTCCCGGGCGTGGTCGAGCTCGTAGACGGTGCGCAGCAGCCAGCCGGAGAAGCCGCACGTGAAGGCGAGGAAGGCGCAGGTCACCAGGACCCCGAGGAAGTATCCGAGGATCTCCTTCGGCGACAGGCCGAGCATGGTGACGGCCGCCGCGGACCAGGCCGCGGCGGCCGGCGGCACGTAGCTCATGTGCCGGACCTTCTCCAGGGTCAGGACGAGGGAGCCGCAGCCGAAGCAGCTCACCCCGAGCACCAGCCCGGGCGCCGCCGCCTCGTGGAGCCCGGCGAACCGGCGCAGGCACAGGAAGAGCAGGACCGCCGTGACCGTCACCGCCGTGGTCGCCACCGCGAGCCGCACCGGCCGTTCACGGCGCCCGGTCACGAAGTCGAGGGCCCTGGAGGAGAGGAACCCGACGAGGACGGAGTGCGCGCAGACCACCAGGAAGGACGCCACCGCCGGCACGAGCGGCCTCGGGTCGGCAGGGTCGCGGACCGTGAAGGCCATCGACCCGAAGGAAAGGATCTCCACGAGCACGAAGAAGTGGAACGACCAGCGCGTGTACAGCTCGACCTTGCCCGCGCTGCTGCGCCTCTTCCACCACCCGGTCAGCTTCGACACGGTTCCGTCCCCCCGGCTCTTACCCGTTCCCAAGCCTCCCGGCGGGTCCGCCGGGGCGGCAGTGCGCGCTGTCACGGTCTCCGATGACATTTGTCATCGGAGGTTCGGCCTTCGGCTGTGACACCGGACACACGACGAAGGCCCCGATCGAATGATCGGGGCCTTCGTTTTCCGAGCGGACGACGCGACTCGAACGCGCGACATCCACCTTGGCAAGGTGGTGCTCTACCAACTGAGCTACGTCCGCAAGCCCAGCGACGGCTGGTGGGCCGTTCACTGTGTGCCTCACTCTACCTGATCCACGACCGTGGTCGGTAAAGCGATGCAGAGCGGGTGACAGGGATTGCACACTGCGCCTCCCCCCTGGAAGGGGGGTGTTCTGCTACTGAACTACACCCGCACGACTTCGGTTCCCGGCCTTTCGGCCTGGCCCCTCGGCGTGATCCACACACTAGCCGATCGGAGGGGGTGCATGGCAAATCCGGGGTCAGTGGGCTTCGTTGTAGGCCGTGTAGACCGCCTTCGGGATGCGGCCACGCGGGGGCACGTCGTGCCCGTTGGAGCGCGCCCAGGCCCGGACGACCGCCGGGTCCGGGGCGACGGCCGTGTGCTTGAAGGCCTTGCCCGACCGGGACTGGCGGCGGCCGGCGGCCACGAAGGGCTCCAGGCTCTTCCGCAGTTTCTTTGCGTTCGCCACATTGAGGTCGATCTCGTAGGACTTACCGTCCAGGGCGAACGTGACCGTTTCCGCCGCTTCCCCGCCGTCGAGGTCGTCGGAGATCGTGACTACTACGCGCTGCGCCACGGATATCGGTCCCTTCGTGCGCCTCGCCGCCCGCTGACGTGCGGTGATGCCGCCTGTGTGGATGTTTCGGTGGAATACGTCAAACCGTAGGAATCCCGGCTGATTCCTTTGTACCGCGATTCTCATTGAATTGCGAAGCCCAGTTAATTCCTCCCGCGTGTCCCGCCGCAATCCCGGGCGAGTGGTTTTCCGGTGGATTTTGCGAAGCGTTGGTGAAGCCGAAACCGGACCCCGCTCACCCCCGTTCGTTATCTACCCGCGTAGAAATTTCGGCCGGGTACGCTGAAGGAACCGCCTTGCACCAACCACCTCATCGGGAGTGCCAGTGGCACGCGTCGTAGTCGACGTCATGCTCAAGCCGGAGATCCTCGACCCCCAGGGCCAGGCGGTGCAGCGTGCACTGCCGCGCCTGGGCTTCGAGGGGATCGCCGACGTCCGTCAGGGGAAGCGCTTCGAACTGGAAGTGGAGGGAGAGGTCGACCAGGCCGCCCTCGACCGCATCCACAAGATGGCCGAAACGTTCCTCGCCAACACCGTCATCGAAGACTTCACCGTGAAGGTCGAGGCCTGACGGTGACCACTCGCATCGGTGTCGTCACGTTCCCCGGAACGCTCGACGACCGTGACTCGCTGCGCGCCGTCCGCCTCGCGGGGGCGGAGCCGGTCTCGCTGTGGCACCGCGACAAGGACCTGCACCAGGTCGACGCGGTCGTCCTCGCGGGCGGCTTCTCCTACGGGGACTACCTGCGCGCCGGGGCCATCTCCCGCTTCTCGCCGGTGATGGAGACCATCATCGAGCAGGCCAAGGCGGGCATGCCCGTCCTCGGCATCTGCAACGGCTTCCAGGTCCTCACCGAGGCCCACCTGCTGCCGGGGGCGATGCTCCGCAACAACCACCTCCACTTCATCTGCCGCGACCAGAAGCTGCGGGTGGAGAACGCGGAGACCGCCTGGACCGGCGACTACACCGGCGGCCAGGAGATCTCGGTCCCGCTCAAGAACATGGACGGCCGCTACGTCGCCGACGAGCGCACGCTCGACGAACTGGAGGCCGAGGGCCGAGTGGCCTTCCGGTACCTCGACGTCAACCCCAACGGCTCGCTGCGCGACATCGCCGGCATCACCAACGCCGCGGGCAACGTCGTCGGTCTCATGCCGCACCCCGAGCACGCGGTCGAGCCGCTGATCGGGACCGGCCGCACCGACGGCCTCCCGTTCTTCACGTCGGTCCTGAAGAAGCTGGTCAGCGCATGAGCCTCGACACCGTCAAGAACGCCACCGAAACCCCGGACGCCTCCCAGCCCTGGAAGGAGCTCGGCCTCAAGGAGGACGAGTACGCCCGGATCCGCGAGATCCTCGGCCGCCGTCCCACCGGCGCCGAGCTCGCCATGTACTCCGTCATGTGGTCCGAGCACTGCTCGTACAAGAGCAGCAAGGTCCACCTGAAGCAGTTCGGCGAGAAGGCCCCCGAGAACGACGCCATGCTCGTCGGCATCGGCGAGAACGCCGGCGTCGTCGACGTCGGCCAGGGCTACGCGGTCACCTTCAAGGTCGAGTCGCACAACCACCCCTCGTACATCGAGCCCTACCAGGGCGCGGCCACCGGCGTCGGCGGCATCGTCCGCGACATCCTCGCCATGGGCGCCCGCCCGGTCGCCGTCGTGGACCCGCTGCGCTTCGGCGCGGCCGACCACCCCGACACCAAGCGCGTCCTGCCGGGCGTCGTCGCCGGCATCGGCGGCTACGGCAACTGCCTGGGCCTGCCCAACATCGGCGGCGAGGTCGTCTTCGACGCCTGCTACCAGGGCAACCCGCTGGTCAACGCCGGCTGCATCGGCGTGATGAAGCACGAGGACATCCACCTCGCCAAGGCCTCCGGCCCCGGCAACAAGGTCATCCTCTACGGCGCCCGCACCGGCGGCGACGGCATCGGCGGCGGCTCGGTCC
>NZ_JZWV01000135.1 GCF_000966975.1 Streptomyces katrae
ATCGGCGGCGTCTCGGTCCTCGCGTCCGAGACCTTCGACGACACCAAGCCGACCAAGCGCCCCGCCGTCCAGGTCGGCGACCCCTTCCAGGAGAAGCTCCTCATCGAGTGCACCCTGGAGATCTTCAAGGAGAAGCTCGTCGCCGGCATCCAGGACCTCGGCGGCGCCGGGCTCTCCTGCGCGACCTCCGAGCTGGCCTCCGCCGGCTCCGGCGGCATGCGCGTCGAGCTGGACACCGTGCCGCTGCGCGACGCGACGCTCTCGCCCGAGGAGATCCTCATGAGCGAGTCGCAGGAGCGCATGTGCGCGATCGTCGAGCCGCAGCACGTCGACCGCTTCATGGAGATCTGCGAGAAGTGGGACGTCATCGCCACCGTCATCGGTGAGGTGACCGACGGCGAGCGCCTGGAGATCTTCTGGCACGGCGAGCAGATCGTGGACGTGCCCCCGGGCACCGTCGCCCACGAGGGACCGGTCTACCACCGCCCGTACGCCCGCCCCGAGTGGCAGGACGCCCTCCAGGCCGACGACGCCGGCGCGCTGCCCCGCCCGCAGACCTCCGAGGAGCTCCGCGCGCAGGTCCTGGCCCTGGTCTCCTCCCCGAACCAGGCGTCCAAGTCCTGGGTCACCGACCAGTACGACCGCTTCGTGCAGGGCAACACCGTGCTGGCGCAGCCCGAGGACGCGGGCATGGTCCGCATCGACGAGGAGTCCAACCTCGGCGTGGCCATGGCCACCGACGGCAACGGCCGCTACGCCAAGCTCGACCCGTACACGGGCGCGCAGCTGGCCCTCGCGGAGGCGTACCGCAACGTCGCCGCGACCGGCGCCAAGCCCCTCGCGATCTCGGACTGCCTGAACTTCGGCTCCCCCGAGGACCCGGGCGTCATGTGGCAGTTCGCCGAGGCCACCCGCGGTCTCGCGGACGGCTGCCTGGAGCTGGGCACCCCGGTGACCGGCGGCAACGTCTCCCTCTACAACCAGACGGGCGACGTCGCCATCCACCCGACCCCGGTCGTGGCGGTCCTCGGCGTCATCGACGACGTCAACCGCCGCACGCCGATGGCGTTCCGGGAGACGGGCCAGCTCCTCTACCTGCTGGGCGACACCGCCGAGGAGTTCGGCGGCTCGGCCTGGTCCCAGGTCGTCCACGACCACCTCGGCGGCATGCCGCCCAAGGTGGACCTGGGCCGGGAGAAGCTGCTCGCCGAGATCCTGATCTCCGCCTCCCGCGACGGCATGATCGACGCCGCGCACGACCTCTCGGACGGCGGCGTCATCCAGGCGCTCACCGAGTCCTGCCTCAAGGGCGGCAACGGCGCCCGGATCGTCGTCCCCGAGGGCCTGGACGCGTTCACCTTCCTGTTCTCCGAGTCCGCGGGCCGCGCCATCGTGTCCGTCCCGCGCAGCGAGGAGCTCCGCTTCACCGACATGTGCGGCGCCCGGGGCCTGCCGGCCACGCGCATCGGCGTGGTGGACGGCGAGGAGATCGAGGTCCAGGGCGAGTTCACCCTCCCCCTGACGGAACTCCGCGAGGCCCACGAGGCGACGATCCCGGCCCTGCTGGCCTGATCCCGCCCCGGCCGTACGAGGCTCCGCCCACGCCCTGTGGACGGGGCCTCGACGCGTTCCCGGCCCCGGCCCTCCCCCAGTAGGGTCGGGGCATGCCGCCCGCGAAGAAGAAGACGCGTACCTACGACCACGTGAAGGTCCGCGCGGCCGTCATCGCCCAGTTCGGGCATGTCGCCGCAGCCGTGCGGGACTTGGGGGACGAGGAGCTCGCGCGGCCCAGCGGGGTCGGGGAGTGGAGCGTCGGGGATCTCGCCGGGCACATCGCCTGGATCGCCGACTCGCTGGCCGGGGGGCTGGCCCGGCCGCCCGCCGCCGTCGCCGAGCTGAGCGCCGTCGAGTGGCCCTTCGCCACCGCCTCCCTCGCCGGGAAGATCTCCGAGGCCGCCCGGGAGACCCTCGGCGGCGCACCGGTCGCCGAGCTCTTCGAGCGGGCGGGCGCGCGGATGGCCGAGGCCCTGGAGGCCAACCCCGGAAGCCGGGTGATGCACCTGTGGATCGGGGACATGACCCTGGCCGACTTCCTCGTCACCCGGACCGTGGAGCTGGTGGTCCACACCGATGACCTGAACCGGGCGGCCGGCCTGGACATCCCCGTCGAGCGGCAGGCCCTCGCCACCTGCACCCGGCTGCTCGCCGACGCCCTCGCCGTGAAGGCCCCCGGCGGGTCGGTGGAGGTGCGGATCCCGCCCTTCGCGGTGGTGCAGTGCGTCGAAGGACCCCGGCACACCCGCGGCACCCCGCCCAACGTGGTGGAGACCGATCCGCTGACCTGGCTCCGGCTCGCCACCGGCCGTACCGGCTGGGCCGAGGCACTGGACGCGGCCGCGGTCAGCGCCAGCGGCGAGCGGGCCGACCTGTCGGGGCTGCTCCCGCTGATGAGCTGAGGTGGAACCGGCCGGGGGCCGGGCCCGTCCCAGCGGTATGCCTCCTCTCAGGTTCCCCAGGCACTGCGCGGCCGCCGGGCTGGTCCTCGTACTGGCCCTGAGCGGTTGCACCGGACACCCGCAGGACAGGAGTGACGCCGTCGTGCAGAGTTCCGCCACGCCCCCGGTACCCGACGCCCCGCTGACCGTGACCGACTGGGCCGTGACCGCCCTGGACGGCTCCCCGGTCCCCGCCGGGGCCGCCGGCCGGGCCCGGTTCGCGCTGGCCCCCGGCGGCACCGCCGGCGGCAGCCTCGGCTGCAACCGGTTCAGCGCCCCCGTCGCCGTCGAGGGCGCCACCGTCACCTTCGGCCCGGTCACCAGCACCCGCATGGCCTGCGAGGGGCCGGCCGGCGAGGTCGAGCGGGCCATGACCCGACTGTTCGGCGCGGGCCCGCTCACCTGGAAGGTCCAGGGGCGGACCCTCACCCTCACCGCCCCGGACGGCCGGACCCTGACCGCGGAGGCGGGCTCGGCCGCGGAGTGAGCGGGGCGGGCCGTCAGGACGGGTACGGCAGGAGGGTCGCGTCGGTGCGCTCCCAGGCCGCCCGCAGCTGCGCCAGCCGGGCCGGTTCCGCCGCCGCCCGGTCGGCCTGCTCGCGCAGGTCCGCGGACAGGTCGAACAGCTGGTCGCGGCCCGACTTCCCCCGGTAGTACTTCCAGTTCCCGCGCCGCAGCGCCCGCTCCCCGCGCACCCGCCAGAACAGGTCCCGCTCCGCCGGCGGGGCCTCACCCCGCAGCAGGTACCCGGCCAGGCTGACGCCGTCCAGCGGGTACGCCCGGTGCGGCCGGGTCCCGGCGACCTCCAGCAGGGTCGCCGTCCAGTCGGGGCTGAACAGCGGGACCCGGCTGACCTGGCCGCCGTCGATCCGGGCGGGCCAGCGCAGGATGTTCGGGACGCGGATCCCGCCCTCCTGCAGGGAGGCCTTGTTGCCCGACAGCGGCCAGTTGTACGAGAAGCGCTCGCCGCCGTTGTCGCTGCCGAAGACGACCAGGGTGTCCTCCTCCTGCCCCGAGCGCTTCAGCGCGTCCAGCACCCGGCCCACCGAGCGGTCCAGGTCCTCGACCATCTGCTTGTACTTCTCCACCGAGCCGCCGTCCTGGTGCCACAGCGCCCGGGCGTCGCCCGCCTTGATCCGCCGGACGATCTCGGCGCTCTCCGCCGTGTCCCCGTCGGCGATCCACGGCCAGTGCGGGGTGGTGAAGTTCAGGTTCAGCAGCCACGGCTTCCCGTGGTGGTCGCGGGAGACGTACTCGCTCGCCCGTTCCGTGATGATCCGCGTGTAGTAGCGCAGGTCCTTGTACTCGGCGTCGCCCTCGTACAGGTCGTACTCCCCGCCCAGGCCCAGCTTGGAGTAGTACTCCAGGGCTCCGCCGAAGTTCCCGAAGAACTCCTCCCAGCCCGACCTGGTGGGGCTGTAGTCCGGCAGGTAGCCCGCGTGCCACTTGCCGATCAGCGCGGTGGAGTACCCGGCCTCCCGCAGCAGCGAGGCCAGCGTCGGGTGCGTCGGGTCCAGGCCCACCGACTTGTCGGCGATCGGCTCGGCCAGCCCGCCCTTGGTACGGGCCGGGTAGCGCCCCGTGTAGAGGCTGAACCGGGTCGGGGAGCAGGTCGCCGAGCCCGAGTAGGCGTCCGTGAACCGGACCCCCTGGCGGGCCAGCCGGTCCAGGTTCGGGGTCTTGATGTGCGGGGAGCCGTACGAGGACAGATCGGCCCAGCCGAGGTCGTCGCCGAGGATGAAAAGGATGTTCGGGCGGCGCGAACGGCGCTCGCGCGCGGCCCGGAAATCCCGCTCCTGAGGGCCCCCTCCGGGGCCCTCCGCGGCCTGCGCGGGGCCGGCTCCCAGCCCCACGGCGGCGGTCGCCGCGGTCGCTCCGACGGCACCCCCGAAGGCACGACGGGACAGCTTGCTGTTGTAGGAAGACACGAATACTCCAGGACAGGGCTCGGCGGCCCTGGACCCGGGCGCGCACGGGACGGCGCGCGACACGGCGGGGCGGGGCGCGGAGGAGCGAAATCAGGAAAAGGCAGAAAGAGTTGTGGCTACGCGCAGCGGCGACAGATGGCGCTCGCGACACGGACCAGGTCCACGTGCCGGCGCTCGACGAGGGTGACGGCTCGGTCACCGAGGGGCTGCATGGGGCGAGAGCCTGTACGAATTGCCTTGTAGATGTCAACAAAAGATCGAATAGCGAGACGGAGGCGTCCGGTCACCCTCTGTGCTGTGAGATTTCCCAGGCGTCCCCAATTCGGACCAGTGGTCGATCTCGCCTACACTCGGGGACGTGCCTCGTGGTGATGGACGACTCAACCACGACCTGCTCCCCGGTGAGAAGGGCCCCCAGGACGCTTGCGGCGTCTTCGGTGTCTGGGCTCCGGGTGAAGAGGTCGCCAAGCTCACCTACTTCGGACTGTATGCATTGCAGCACCGCGGACAAGAGTCCGCGGGAATCGCTGTGAGCAACGGTTCCCAGATCCTCGTCTTCAAGGACATGGGCCTCGTTTCCCAAGTCTTCGACGAAACCTCCCTCGGTTCGCTCCAGGGTCATATCGCGGTCGGTCACGCCCGCTACTCGACCACCGGCGCGTCCGTCTGGGAGAACGCTCAGCCCACCTTCAGGGCGACCGCCCACGGCTCCATTGCCCTGGGTCACAACGGCAACCTGGTGAATACCGCCGAGCTCGCCGAGATGGTCGCCGACCTCCCCCGTCAGGACGGCCGCGCCACCCAGGTGGCGGCCACCAACGACACCGACCTGGTGACCGCCCTGCTCGCCGGCCAGACCGACGACGAGGGCAATCCCCTGACCGTCGAGGAGTCGGCCGCCAAGGTCCTCCCGCAGGTCAAGGGCGCCTTCTCCCTGGTCTTCATGGACGAGGGAACCCTCTACACCGCCCGTGACCCGCAGGGCATCCGCCCGCTGGTCCTCGGCCGCCTGGAGCGCGGCTGGGTGGTCGCGAGCGAGACCGCCGCCCTCGACATCGTGGGCGCCAGCTTCGTCCGCGAGGTCGAGCCGGGCGAGCTCATCGCGATCGACGAGAACGGCCTGCGCACCTCGCGCTTCGCAGAAGCGAAGCCCAAGGGCTGTGTGTTCGAGTACGTCTACCTGGCGCGCCCGGACACCGACATCGCCGGCCGCAACGTCTACCTCTCGCGCGTCGAGATGGGCCGGCGCCTCGCCAAGGAGGCCCCGGTAGAGGCCGACCTGGTGATAGCGACGCCGGAGTCCGGCACGCCCGCCGCCGTCGGCTACGCCGAGGCCAGCGGGATCCCGTACGGCTCCGGCCTGGTCAAGAACGCCTACGTCGGCCGGACCTTCATCCAGCCCTCGCAGACGATCCGCCAGCTCGGCATCCGCCTCAAGCTCAACCCGCTCAAGGAAGTCATCCGGGGCAAGCGCCTCGTCGTCGTCGACGACTCGATCGTCCGCGGCAACACCCAGCGCGCCCTCGTGAAGATGCTCCGCGAGGCCGGCGCGGCCGAGGTCCACATCCGGATCTCCTCGCCGCCGGTGAAGTGGCCGTGCTTCTTCGGCATCGACTTCGCCACCCGGGCCGAGCTGATCGCCAACGGCATGACGGTCGACGAGATCGCCACGTCGCTGGGCGCGGACTCGCTCTCGTACATCTCGCTCGACTCGATGATCGAGGCGACCACCATCCAGAAGCCCAACCTCTGCCGTGCCTGCTTCGACGGCGAGTACCCCATGGAGCTGCCCGACCCGCAGCTCCTGGGCAAGCAGCTCCTGGAGTCCGAGCTCGCGGGCGGCTCCGACGCCGCCGACGCGCTCCGCCGCCCGTAGGACGGTGGGCCGGCCCTTCCCGGGCCGGCCCGGCTCCACCTGCGCCGAGCCCTGTCTTTGAGGCTTCTCCCGGGGTCCGGCACCACACGCAGCAACGACACGAAAGCTCTCGCCTGTCATGACAGAGAAGACCACCGGTGCCAGCTACGCAGCCGCCGGCGTCGACATCGAAGCGGGCGACCGCGCCGTCGAGCTGATGAAGGAGTGGGTGAAGAAGACGCAGCGCCCCGAGGTCCTCGGCGGCCTCGGCGGCTTCGCCGGCCTCTTCGACGCCTCCGCCCTCAAGCGCTACGAGCGCCCCCTGCTGGCCTCGGCCACGGACGGCGTGGGCACCAAGGTGGACATCGCCCGCCAGATGGGCGTCTACGACACGATCGGCCACGACCTGGTCGCCATGGTCATGGACGACATCGTCGTCTGCGGCGCCGAGCCGCTCTTCATGACGGACTACATCTGCGTCGGCAAGGTCCACCCCGAGCGCGTCGCGGCCATCGTCAAGGGCATCGCCGAGGGCTGCGTCCTGGCCGGCTGCGCCCTGGTCGGCGGCGAGACCGCCGAGCACCCGGGCCTGCTCGGGCCGGACGACTTCGACGTCGCGGGCGCCGGCACCGGCGTGGTCGAGTACGACCGCCTCCTGGGCGCCGATCGCATCCGTACGGGGGACGCCGTCATCGCGATGGCTTCGTCCGGCCTTCACTCGAACGGGTACTCGCTCGTCCGGCACGTCCTCTTCGACCGGGCCGGGATGTCCCTCGACCAGCACGTCGAGGAGTTCGGCCGGACCCTCGGCGAGGAGCTGCTGGAGCCCACGAAGATCTACTCGCTGGACTGCATGGCCCTCACCCGTACGGCCGAGGTCCACGCCTACTCGCACATCACCGGTGGCGGCCTCGCCGCGAACCTGGCCCGGGTCATCCCCGACCACCTGCACGCCACGGTCGACCGTTCGACCTGGACCCCGGGTGCGGTCTTCGACCTGGTCGGCAAGGCCGGGAACGTGGAGCGGCTGGAGCTGGAGAAGACCCTGAACATGGGCGTCGGCATGATGGCCGTGGTTCCGCAGGAGTCCGTGGACGTGGCCCTGACCGCGCTGGCCGACCGGGGCGTCGAGGCCTGGGTCGCCGGCGAGATCCTCGACCGGGGCGACCACACCGAGGGTGCGACCCTGACCGGCGACTACGCCGTCTGAGCAGCACGGAAACCCGGTTCGGGGCGGAGGCCCCGGACCGGGTTTCGGCGTTTTTCAGCTGTCAGCCAGCAGGGAGCTGGGCTGTGCAGATGCTCGAAGCAGAGTGCTGCGCGTCAAGCCCCGCGACGGTGCGCCGTCGGACCGGACTCTTCGTCCTCGTCCTCGTCGTCATCGTTGTAGAGATCCGCGTACTTGGCGTACGGGTCGTCGTCGTCCAGATCGTCATCGACTTCGACCGGCGCGCTGATAGGCAGCGGCTCTGTCGGCGATGCGCCCAGCTCATTGGCCAGACGCGTCAGGTCAGTCCCGCCGCTGTTGTACTTCAGCTGGCGGGCGACCTTTGTCTGCTTGGCCTTGGCCCGGCCGCGCCCCATGGCTCGACCCCCTCGGTGACGGGGCTCGACGGCCCCAGAGTCTGACACGCGTTCATGGTTCGGAGCGGGCTCTCCGTGGAGAGACCGTCCGTAGGGGTTTAACGGTACCTGCTTCCGCGGCCATACGGTACGCCGCCCGCATGACGTGCCTCTCCACAGAACCAACGGGACACCCCGTACTCGCTGGTCAGCTGCGATTTTAACGCTTTCCTGGCCGCCGACCCGCCGAAGCGCAGTGAGTTCCGTCTCGCCGCGCTCCGGCGGGTCACCGGCCGGGGTCCGGTGGGTGTCCGCCCGGACCCCGGCGGGGCTACGCCTTGCGGGCCGCGGCGCGCGCGGCGAGGGCGTCGGCCATCCGCTGCTCGGCGATCCGGTCGGCCGCGGCGGCCGGCGGGATGCCGTCTTCCTTCGCACGTGCGAATATGGCCAGGGTGGTGTCGAAGATCTTCGAAGCCTTGGCCTTGCACCGGTCGAAGTCGAAGCCGTGCAGCTCGTCGGCGACCTGGATCACGCCGCCCGCGTTGACCACGTAGTCCGGGGCGTAGAGGATCCCGCGGTCCGCGAGGTCCTTCTCCACGCCGGGGTGGGCCAGCTGGTTGTTGGCCGCACCGCACACGACCGAGGCCGTGAGCACCGGGACGGAGGAGTCGTTGAGGGCTCCGCCGAGGGCGCAGGGGGCGTAGATGTCCAGGCCCTCGGTGCGGATCAGGGCCTCGGTGTCGGCGACGGCCGTGACCTTGCCGCCGGGGTGCTTGTCGAGGATCTCGCGCACGGACTCCTCGCGGACGTCCGTGATCACGACCTCGGCGCCGTCCTCCAGGAGGTGCTCGACCAGGTGGCGGCCGACCTTGCCGACGCCCGCGACGCCGACCTTGCGGCCGCGCAGGGTCGGGTCGCCCCACAGGTGCTGGGCGCTGGCGCGCATGCCCTGGAAGACGCCGAACGCGGTGAGCACCGAGGAGTCGCCGGCGCCGCCGTTCTCGGGGGAGCGGCCGGTGGCCCAGCGGGTCTCGCGGGCGACGACGTCCATGTCGGCGACGTACGTGCCGACGTCGCAGGCGGTGACGTAGCGGCCGCCGAGGGACTCCACGAAGCGGCCGTAGGCCAGCAGGAGTTCCTCGGTCTTGAGGTTCGCGGGGTCGCCGATGATCACGGCCTTGCCGCCGCCGAGGTCGAGACCGGCGAGGGCGTTCTTGTACGACATGCCGCGCGAGAGGTTCAGCGCGTCACGGACGGCTTCCTCGTCGGAGGCGTACGCGTGGAAGCGCGTGCCGCCGAGGGCGGGGCCCAGGGCGGTGGAGTGGATGGCGATGACGGCCTTGAGTCCGGTGGCCCGGTCCTGGCACAGCACGACTTGCTCGTGGCCGCCCTGCTCACTGCGGAACAGGGTGTGCAGGACGCCGTCGGTCATTTCGGTCACGGTGGTGACTCCCATGGAAGAGATGCGGCGGAAAGACGCCCGCCCTGCGGGTGGGGGAGGGCGCGCTGGGAGCAGAGTAAGACCTGTGGCGGGCGGCGGTGGTCCTTGTCCGGGGATCGGGACGCTCCGGGGGCGGGACCGGTCGCCGGATTCCCTTTCCGGACCGTGAGTTGGAGGTGAACCGGGCCGCCGAAGCGGGGAGGAGGAGGGGGTGAGCGAATCCCCCGACCTCCGGCCGCCGGCGGCGCGGCCCGCGCCGATGGTCCCGTACGCGTCCTACCTGAGGGTCTACGAACCCCTGGCCTCCTTCCCGGAGCCGGAGCGCACGCACTGGGCGGCGTACGCCCGGCGCGGGCCGGCGCCGACCGCGCAGGACGAACTGCGGCGGTCCCTGTCCGACTTGGTCCGGGTCCCGGTGGTGGGGGTGCCGGCGCACGAGAGCGGGGACGCGTTCACGGTGGAGCTGGACGGGGTGCTGCTGGTCTGCCCGTGGCGGACGCGGCTGCGCGGGTGGCTGGCCCTGGAGGAGCTGGTGGCGAACTTCCCGGCTCCGGTGCTGGACGCGGCGCTGCCGCCGGCGCAGCGCCGGCGGGCCGCCGCGGAGTACGAGGCCTGGCGCGAGCGGAACCCCGACGCGCGGCCGTGGATCCGCACCGGGGTGTGGCAGGTGCCGCTGCGCTGGTTCGTGCTGGTGGCGGACGAGGAGCGGGAGTACCTGCCGGGGGAGCTGCTGCGGTACCGGACGCCGATGGTGCAGGCGCGGCGCCGGCTCGCGCGGGCGCTGCGGACGCTGCGCGAGGCGGAGGGCCGGGGGCGGCCGGGGTACGGGCCGCTGGCCGAGGGGCTGGCGGAGGTCGGGCGCTGGCTGGAGGAGTTCCACCCGAGGTCGATGGTCGAACTGGACTACGGCGGGCTGCTGCACGCGCTCCCGGCTGACGGACTGGCCGGGGACCGGTCGGCCCGGGACCTCGCGGCGGGGATCGCGGCCCTGCGGGAGGGGGACCACGAGGGCGCGGCGGAGGTGTACGGGGAGCTGGCGGGGCGCTGGAGGGCGGTGAGGGAGAGACTTTTCGCGAACTAGAGGCAGCCTTGACCCTTTCCGGAGCCGGGGTCTGCGTAGATCATGGACATACCTGTTCGGCACCCGTTCGGACGCCAGACGTATCGCCCGTATCGGTCATGATCGGCTGAATGGCCCACAAGTCGCAGATCAGGGGCTTGATCACGGTATTAGGGTCTTTGTTCCAGGACCTACGTCCCGATCCGGGCCATTGGCTCAAGCGTGACGGACCGCACTATCCACACCCTTGCGCCCATCCCCTATCCTCATGCCAAAATAGGACAAGGAGTCCGGGGAGGGTTCCTTCCGCCCAACTAAGGGCGGAATGCTCGGTATTGCACTCTATGGGGGGTCTGACGACTCCTGATCGCTCTGTGACTGATCGTCACAGTGGGGTGACTGTCCGTTATAGGGCGGTCCATCGGCTTCCGCCGCTGATGAACACCTCGGAGGGCAATTCCATCGGTTTGGCCGTCGAGGCTGGACAGATGGTGTAGTTGTAGTGCCGAGGACAAGCCGTTCGTCCTATAACCGACTCGGCCTGCGTATGTCCATTTCGGGCAACGCAGGCCAAGGTGCAGAATTTAGAGGAAAGAACCGAGATGGTTCGGTTCTCCCGAGGAGGCCGCTCATGACCGCTCGCACCCCTGATGCCGAGCCGCTGCTGACCCCGGCTGAGGTTGCCACCATGTTCCGCGTGGACCCGAAGACGGTTACCCGCTGGGCCAAGGCCGGCAAGCTCACGTCCATCCGCACCCTGGGTGGACACCGCCGTTACCGCGAGGCCGAGGTTCGCGCACTGCTCGCGGGAATTCCGCAGCAGCGCAGCGAGGCCTGAGGTCCCGCAGCACCACCGCTTTAAAGGGTGCGTATCGGATCCCCCAATCCGATGAACCCACACAGCTTCATGCGGCGGGGCCTGCCCCAACAGGCACTGCCGTCGATCGCGCTGGACTCCGCCGGGTCCAGCGCGATTTTTTTGTCCCCGGAGGCGCCCGACCGGGTAGGTGCCATTGCACATATTAAATCGAGCGGGCGTAGGGCTCCGATAAATGTGTGAGTCTCAAAAACTCGTGTGGTGACTCCCGTCACACCTGATGACTCTTGTACATCCGGCAATGCACCCCGTAAAGGGATGTCCCGCGCAGAGCGCCCCGCGCCGCGCTCATACGAACGGGGGATTTCTCCCCTCTGGGTGATGTGCACCCCGAGTCGCCGTAGGGGCCCTGGAGGGCCCGTCCGCACGAGGGGTGGCCCTGGGAGGTCGGGGAGGGCGGCCGGGGCCGTCTGAGGGGCCTCCAGCGGCGTTGTGAGCCCCGCGTGATCATGAGGTGGCGGAGCGCGTCCGTGCGGCCGGGGGCACCGGATCCGACAACGCGTCAGGGCCCGTATCCCTTGCGGGATACGGGCCCTGACGTTTCTGCGATCCTGACGGGACTTGAACCCGCGACCTCCACCTTGACAGGGTGGCGAGCTAACCAACTGCTCCACAGGACCTGGAAGGCCGCCGATTGCTCGGCTGCGAGACAGACTGTACAGCAGGCCGGGGGGTGGGGTCGAACCAGACCGCTCCGCGATCACGGAGCGAGGGCGTCCACCGCCTTCACGATCCGCTTGTCGGAGATCGGGTACGCCGTCCCCAGCGCGTGCGCGAAGTAGCTGACCCGCAGTTCCTCGATCATCCAGCGGATCTCGGTGACCGCCTCCGGCACGGGCCGGCCCTTCGGCAGCTGCTCCAGCAGCCACAGGTACTCGTCCCGCATCTCGTGGACCTTCTCCATGCGCGTGGTGTCGCGCTGGGCGCCCGTCGGCATCTGCTGGAGCCGCCGGTCGATCGCCACCAGGTAGCGCATCAGGTCCGGCAGCCGCTTCAGCCCCGTCAGCGTCACGAAACCGGCCGGCATCAGGGCCGCCAGCTGCGTCTTCACGTCCGCGACGTTCGCCATCAGGGCCAGGCTGTTCGTGGCCTTCAGCCGCCGCTCGCAGGCCTGCCAGGCCGCCAGGACCTGCTGCACCTGCCCGACGGTCCGCACGGTGGTGTCCACCAGGTCCGCCCGCACCGCGTCGAAGAGCCGGCGGAAGCCCGCCTCGTCCCAGGCCGGGCCACCGTGGTCGGCGATCAGCTTGTCGGTGGCCGCGGTCGCGCAGTCGTCGAACAGCGCCTGGATGGAACCGTGCGGATTGCGGGAGAGGGCCAGCTTCTGCTGGTTGGTCAGCTTCTCCGAGGCGAACTTCGCCGGGTTCACCGGGATGTTCAGCAGGATCAGCCGCCGGGTGCCCAGCCACATCGCCCGCTGCTGCTCGGCCTCGGTGTCGAAGAGCCGCACGGAGACGCTCGTCCCCTCGTCCACCAGGGCCGGGTACGCCTTCACCGGCTGGCCGGCCCGCCGGGTCTCGAAGACCTTGACCAGGGAGCCGATCGTCCAGTCGGTCAGCCCGGTGCGCTCCACCGACTCCCCGCCCGCCCGCTCGGCGGTGGCCGCCGCGGCCTTGGAGAGGGCCTGGCGGGCCTTGGGCTTCAGCTGGAGCCGCAGGGCCTCCAGGTCCTTCGCCTCGGCCAGCTTGCGCCGGCGCTCGTCAACGATCCGGAAGGTGATCTTCAGGTGGTCGGGGATCCGGGAGAGGTCGAAGTCCTCGGCCGAGACCGGCACCCCGACCATCCGCCGGAGCTCGCGCGCCAGCACCACCGGCAGCGGCTCCGCCAGGGAGTGCTGCTGCTCCAGGAAGCGGGAGGCGTAGTTCGGCGCGGGCACGTAGTGCCGGCGGATCGGCTTGGGCAGCGAGCGGATCAGCTCGGTGACCACTTCCTCGCGCAGACCCGGGATCTGCCAGTCGAAGCCCTCCTCGGTGACCTGGTTCAGCACCTGGAGCGGGATGTGCACGGTCACGCCGTCCGCGTCCGCACCCGGCTCGAACTGGTAGGTCACCCGGAACTTCAGCTGCCCCTGCCGCCAGGAGTCCGGATAGTCGGCCTTGGTGACCCCGGCCGCCTTCTCCGTCAGCAGCATCTCGCGCTCGAAGTCGAGGAGTTCCGGCTCCTCGCGCCGCTTGTGCTTCCACCACGAGTCGAAGTGCGCCCCCGACACCACGTGCTCGGGGATCCGCTGGTCGTAGAAGTCGAACAGGGTCTCGTCGTCCACCACGATGTCGCGGCGCCGCGCCCGGTTCTCCAGCTCCTCGACCTCGGTCAGCAGCTTGCGGTTGTCGGCGTAGAACTTGTGGTGGGTGCGCCAGTCGCCCTCGACCAGCGCGTTGCGGATGAACAGCTCGCGCGAGACCTCGGGGTCGATCCGGCCGTAGTTGATCTTCCGCTGGGCGACGATCGGCACCCCGTACAGGGTGACCTTCTCGTACGCCATCACCGCCGCCTGGTCCTTCTCCCAGTGCGGCTCGCTGTACGTGCGCTTGATCAGGTGCTGCGCGAGGGGCTCCACCCACTCGGGCTCCACCTTGGCGTTGACCCGCGCCCACAGCCGGGAGGTCTCCACCAGCTCCGCCGACATCACGAACTTCGGCTGCTTCTTGAACAGCGCCGACCCCGGGAAGATCGCGAACTTCGCCGACCGCGCGCCCAGGTACTCGTTCTTGTCGGTGTCCTTCAGGCCGATGTGCGACAGCAGACCGGACAGCAGCGAGATGTGGATGTTCGTCTCGGCGCCGTCGGCCTCGTTGACGTGGATGCCCATCGTCTTCGCGACCGTGCGCAGCTGGGAGTAGATGTCCTGCCACTCCCGGATCCGCAGGAAGTTCAGGTACTCCTGCTTGCACATCCGGCGGAAGGAGGACGAGCCCCGCTCCTTCTGCTGCTCGCGGACGTAGCGCCACATGTTCAGGAAGGAGAGGAAGTCGCTCGTCTCGTCCTTGAACCGGGCGTGGTTCTGGTCCGCCTGGGTCTGCTTGTCCGACGGGCGCTCGCGCGGGTCCTGGATCGACAGGGCCGCCGCGATGACCATGACCTCGCGGACGCAGTTGTTCTTGTCCGCCTCCACCACCATGCGGGCCAGGCGCGGGTCCACGGGCAGCTGGGACAGCTGGCGGCCCATCGGGGTGAGCCGCTTCTTCGGGTCCTTCTCCGCGGGGTCGAGCGCGCCCAGCTCCTGGAGCAGCTGCACGCCGTCGCGGATGTTGCGGTGGTCCGGCGGGTCGATGAACGGGAACTTCTCGATCTCCCCGAGCCCGGCGGCGGTCATCTGGAGGATGACGGAGGCCAGGTTCGTCCGCAGGATCTCGGCGTCCGTGAACTCCGGACGGGCGTTGAAGTCGTCCTCCGAGTACAGCCGGATGCAGATGCCGTCGCTGGTACGGCCGCAGCGGCCCTTGCGCTGGTTGGCGCTGGCCTGGCTGATCCGCTCGATGGGCAGCCGCTGCACCTTCGTGCGGTGGCTGTAGCGGGAGATGCGGGCCGTGCCCGGGTCGATCACGTACTTGATGCCGGGGACCGTCAGGGAGGTCTCCGCGACGTTGGTCGCCAGCACGATCCGGCGGCCGGTGTGCGGCTGGAAGACCCGGTGCTGCTCGGCGTGCGAGAGGCGGGCGTAGAGCGGCAGCACCTCGGTGAAGCGCAGCTTCTTCTTGATCAGTGCGTCGGCGGTGTCGCGGATCTCCCGCTCGCCGGAGAGGAAGACGAGGATGTCGCCCGGGCCCTCGCCCTGGAGCTCGTCCACGGCGTCGCAGATCGCGGTGATCTGGTCGCGGTCGCTCTCCTCGCTGTCCTCTTCCAGGAGCGGCCGGTAACGGACCTCCACCGGGTAGGTCCGCCCGCTGACCTCGACGATCGGGGCGTCGCCGAAGTGGCGGGAGAAGCGCTCCGGGTCGATGGTGGCGGAGGTGATCACGACCTTGAGGTCGGGGCGCTTGGGGAGCAGCTGGGCCAGGTAGCCGAGCAGGAAGTCGATGTTGAGGCTGCGCTCGTGGGCCTCGTCGATGATGATCGTGTCGTAGGCGCGCAGCTCGCGGTCCGTCTGGATCTCGGCGAGCAGGATGCCGTCCGTCATCAGCTTGACGAAGGTCGCGTCCGGGTTCACCTGGTCGGTGAAGCGGACCTTCCAGCCGACGGTCTCCCCGATCTCGGACTTCAGCTCCTCGGCGATGCGCTCCGCGACGGTGCGGGCGGCGATCCGGCGGGGCTGGGTGTGCCCGATCATGCCCCGGACGCCACGCCCCAGCTCCATGCAGATCTTGGGGATCTGCGTGGTCTTCCCGGAGCCGGTCTCGCCCGCGACGATCACGACCTGGTGGTCGCGTATCGCCTCGGCGATCTCGTCCTTCTTCTGGCTGACGGGCAGGTTCTCGGGATACGTGACCTCCGGCATGCGCGAGGCGCGGCCGGCCAGTCGCGCGGCGGCCTTCTCGGCCTCCGCGGCGATCTCGTCGAGCACGGCCTGCTTGGCCTCGGGCTTGCGGATGCGGCGGGCGCCCTCGAGGCGGCGGCCGAGGCGGTGCGCGTCCCGGAGGGAGATCTCACCGAGGAGCGTCTGCAGGGCGGCGAAGGAAGTAGACATACCTGATCGAGGATCTCACCTGCGCCCGGCGGGTGGCGAACGCATTTGTGCCCCTCCCCGTACCATTTCGGGACGAGTCCCCCGGTTCGGCGAGTGAGAGGCAGCCCACCCTTGTCCTGCCGTCACCGCCCGTATCCGTCGGCTGCCGCCGTGTTCGCGGTGGTCATGGGGGTCCTGGCCGTGGCCCTCGCCCTGGCCGGGCCGGTACGGGGCACGACGGACCGGGCCCCCGGCACGCGGGCCGCAGCGGCTGTCGCGGCTCCGCCGCCGGCCGTCGGCATGCCGGCTGAGCGGACGGCGCCCCGCCGGGCGGCCTCGGCCTGGCCGGGAGGGCGCCCGGGCCCCGCGGACGCGGAGCGTGCCGGCCGGCCGGAGGCCGGCCCTGGTACGCACGTGGCCTTCGCGGGCGTGGTCCCGCCGAGGGGTCCCTCCTGTGCCCCGGACTCCGGCGGGCTCGGGACCGAGCCCGCCGTGCCGGCCTCCAGGGCCGGGCACGAGCACGGTTCCGTCCTCGTGGCGCGGGCCGTGCCCGAGGGGTGCGGCCGTACCGGGCCGAGTGCGTACGGGTGCCCGTGCGCGGGCCCGGCCTGCGGGCGCCGGGGCCGGTGGAGCTGAGCGTGATGCGGGTGTAGGGGAGCCGGTCCGCCGGTTCCCCGTACGTCCCGCTCTGGAGCACCCGTATGTCCACTTCCCGCAAGTCCACCCGCAAGCCCCTGCTGTACGCCGCCGGGGTCGCCCTCGCCGCGCTCACCCTCGGCATCGTCTCCTGGCAGGCCACCGCGCCCGCCGAAAAGCACCGCGAGACCTCCTCCGCCGCCTCCGCGGAGGCCACGCCCGGGTCCGACCCCGCCGCCGAGCTGAAGGCGCTGGCCCGCCGCGAAGCCGGTGACAAGCTCGCCGTGGGCCGCACCGACGCGCCCGTCGTCCTGATCGAGTACTCCGACTTCAAGTGCGGCTACTGCGCCAAGTTCGCCCGGGACACCGAGCCCGAACTGGTGAAGAAGTACGTCGCGGACGGCACCCTGCGCATCGAGTGGCGCAGCTTCCCGATCTTCGGCGCCGAGTCGGAGGCCGCCGCCAAGGCAGCCTGGGCGGCCGGCCAGCAGGACCGCTTCACCGCCTTCCACGCCGCCGCGTACGCCGAGGGCGCCAAGGCCAAGGGCTTCGGCGAGGACCGGCTCGTCGAGCTGGCCCGCGAGGCCGGGGTCCCCGACCTGGACCGCTTCAAGGCCGACATGGCCGGCGAGCAGGCCGCGGCCGCCCTGCGCCGGGACCGGGAGGAGGGCTACCGCATCGGCGTCCAGTCCACCCCCTCCTTCCTGGTCAACGGGCAGCCCATCGCGGGCGCCCAGCCCCTCGGCGCCTTCACCACGGCCATCGCCCGGGCCGAGGCGCAGGCGAAGGCCGGCCGGTGAGCGGCGGCATCGGGTACGCCGCAGCCCTCCTCGGAGGCCTCCTCGCCCTGCTCAGCCCGTGCAGCGCCCTGCTGCTGCCGGCCTTCTTCGCCTACTCGATCGACTCCCGCTCCCGGCTCCTCGCGCGCACCGGGATCTTCTACGCGGGCCTCGCCACCACCCTGGTCCCGCTCGGGGCGGCCGGTTCGTTCGCGGGCCGGTTCTTCCACTCCCACCGCGACCAGCTCGTCCTGGCCGGCGGCTGGCTGATCATCGTCCTGGGCCTGGCCCAGATCCTCGGCCTGGGCTTCGCCCCCAAGCGGCTCTCCGAGCTCTCCGGGCGGATCCGCCCGACCACCGCCCTGTCGGTGTACGCGCTCGGCGCGGTCTACGGGCTGGCCGGCTTCTGCGCGGGCCCGATCCTGGGCAGCGTCCTGACGGTGGCGGCGGTCAGCGGCAGCCCGGCCTACGGCGGCCTGCTGCTGGCGGTGTACGCGCTGGGCATGGCCGTACCGCTGTTCGTGCTGGCCCTGCTCTGGGAGCGCTTCGACCTGGGCCGGCGGCGCTGGCTGCGCGGCCGGGCCCTGCGCGTGGGGCGGCTGGAACTCCACACGACCTCGCTGCTGTCCGGGCTGTTCTTCATCACCCTGGGCGCCCTGTTCCTCGTCTACGACGGGGCGAGCGCCCTGCCGGGGCTGCTGGACGTGGATGACTCGTACGCCGTCGAGGAGAAGGTGGGCGCCGTCGCGGACGCGGTCCCGGACTGGGCGCTGCTCGGGCTGGTCGGCGTGGGGGCGGTGGCCTTCGGGCTGCTGCGCCGGCGCCGCGCCGCCCGCGAGGAAGCCGGGGGCGGGGGCGCGTCCGAGGAGGAGTGAAACGCGGAAGGCCCCGTCCGGAGACGGGGCCTTCCTTTTGTGGCTGGGGCCGGGGTCGAACCGGCGACCTATCGCTTTTCAGGCGATCGCTCGTACCAACTGAGCTACCCAGCCACGAGACTGTTTCCAGCCTCAGCGATCCTGACGGGACTTGAACCCGCGACCTCCACCTTGACAGGGTGGCGAGCTAACCAACTGCTCCACAGGACCTCGTATGTGCAAGAGCAAGTCTTGCACATGGTGTTGCGTACCCCCAACGGGATTCGAACCCGTGCTACCGCCTTGAAAGGGCGGCGTCCTGGGCCACTAGACGATGAGGGCTAAAGGCCCGCCGGGCACTTTTCAGCGCGTCGGGGACGTGAGAAGCATATGGGATCGGAGGAGGTATCGCCAAAACGGTTTCCGCCCGCAGGGGGAACGGCCCGCGCGGGGGCGACAATGGCCGGGTGCTGGAGATGACGCGCGAGGAGTTCGAGGAGCTCGTCGCAGAGGCCCTGGACCGGATCCCCCCGGAGCTGACGCGGCTGATGGACAACGTGGCGGTCTTCGTCGAGGACGAGCCGCCGGCCGGTGACCCCGACCTGCTCGGCCTGTACGAGGGCACCCCGCTGACCGAGCGCGGCGAGTGGTACGCCGGGGTGCTCCCCGACCGCATCACGATCTACCGCAACCCCACGCTGCGGATGTGCGAGGACCGGGAGAGCGTGGTCGCCGAGACGGAGGTGACGGTGGTCCACGAGATCGCCCACCACTTCGGCATCGACGACGAACGCCTGCACGCCCTGGGATACGGGTGACCCGGCCCGTCCCGGGCGCGGAGGCCATCGACCCCGACGTCGACCTCCATGTCCCCGCCCAGCGCACCGAGCCGCAGGGCCGCGTCCTCGCGGCGGTGGCCGCCGGCGGAGCGGTGGGGGCGAGCGCCCGCTACGGGGTGGCGCTGCTGTGGCCGGCCGGGCCGGCGGGCTTCCCGTGGGCGACCTTCTGGACCAACGTGGCCGGCTGTGCGCTGATCGGCGTCCTGATGGCGTTGATCAGCGAGGAGGGGCGGCGTTCCCCGCACCCGCTGCTGCGGCCGTTCGCGGGCACCGGGGTGCTCGGCGGGTTCACCACCTTCTCTGCCTACGCCGTGGACTTCTCGCGGCTGCTGGACGCGGGCCGGGCCGGGCTCGCGCTGGCGTACGCCGGGCTGACCCTCGTGGCCGCGCTGGGCGCGGTGTGGGCGGCGGCGTCGCTGACGCGGCTGGCGCTGCGGGGGCGGGGGGCCGGGTGAACTGGCTGCTGGTGGTGGCGGGCGCGGTCGTCGGGGCGCCGCTGCGGTACCTGACCGACCGGTTCGTCCAGGCGCGGCACGACTCCGTCTTCCCGTGGGGGACCTTCGTGGTCAACGCGGGCGCCTGTCTGGTGCTGGGGGTGCTGACCGGGGCCGTCCTGGCCGGCGCCGGTTCCTCGCGGCTGGCGCTGCTGCTGGGGACGGGGCTGTGCGGGGCGCTGAGCACGTACTCGACGTTCTCGTACGAGACGCTGCGGCTGGCCGAGCGCGGCTGGAAGTTCCTCGCCGCGGCGAACGCGGCGGCCTCGGTCCTGGTCGGCCTGGGCGCGGTGACGCTGGGGTCGCAGGTGGCGGGACAGCTGTTCGCCTGACCCGGCGGGGGCCCGTCCGGCTTGCTCGCACAAGGGGCGTGTCTCTTACGGGGTAAAGGGAGTTGGGCTCATTGACCCGCTCATCGCGGGCCCCGTCCCGCGCCCCGGAGGTGCCCCCGTGCGCCCGTTGCCCGCTTCCCTGTCCACGACCCTCAGACTGGCCGTCTCCGCCCTCGCGGTCGCCGCGACGGCGGGCTGCATGAGCGTCGGCGAGGACGCCGCGAAGCCGGGGCCGGCCGCTTCGGTGGGAGGCAAGGGCACCGGCGGGGCGGGTGCCGCCGCGGGCGCCGGACACGGCTCCGGGATCCACGGCAACGGGCACGGCGTGAAGGACGGGACGCCGCAGGACGGGAAGTCCGGTGAGCCGGGGAAGGCCTCCGGGGCGGCCGGGGCCTCCCCGAGTCCCGGGGCGCCGGCGGGCAAGCCGGGCCAGCCCTCACCGTCGGCCGGTCCCGGGGGCGGGGCCGGCGGGCAGGGGGGCCAGGTGCCGTCCGGGGGCGGTTCCGGGTCGGGATCGGGTTCGGGGTCCGGGGTCCGGAGCGGGTGGTTCCGGTTCGGGTTCGGGGTCGGGGTCGGGAGCCGGGGGGTCCGGTGCGGGCTCGGGCTCGGGGTCCGGTTCCGGGTCGGGCGGTGCGGGCGGGGCCGGTGGGTCCGGCGGTTCCGGGTCGGGTGGTTCCGGGGGGTCCACCACCCCCGGGGGAGGGCAGACCACGCCCCCTGTGACGCAGCCCACGCCGAGCGAGACGCCCCCGTCCTCACCTGGGCCGAGCGTGGCCTGAGGGCGTCGGCGAGGGGGTTCCGCGGCCCTGCGCGGAGGGGGTTGCCAGGTGGTGACTTGCCAGACCCCCGGGAGGGTGCGTATGGTTATAGATCGTTTGATCCCATTGCCCGGCGCCGAATCCGAAGAGCGCCGTGTGGCGCGTACTCTCCCTAGCCGTGGCTGACCGCATTGAGGCGGTCGATTTGCGATTCACGGAGTTTGGGCGCGTGCCGAGACTCCGGAAGGTTTCGCATTTCGCATGTCCATTTCCAGTTCTGACCGTTCCGTCATGCCCGAGAACGACTCCACCGAGATCGTCGACGCCGTCGAGGCTCTTGTGGTGACCGAGGCCATGGAGGCCGCGGAGGCCAACGAGATCATCGAGGCGCTCGAGGCCGACGTGAAGGCCGGTGCCGCCGACTCCGACCTCGACTCCGACGAGGACGACGCCGCCGACGCCGAGCCCACGGTCACCTTCGCGGACCTCGGTCTGCCCGAGGGCGTCGTGCGCAAGCTCGCGCAGAACGGCGTCACCACCCCGTTCCCGATCCAGGCCGCCACCATCCCGGACGCCCTGGCCGGCAAGGACATCCTCGGCCGCGGCCGCACCGGCTCCGGCAAGACCCTCTCCTTCGGTCTGCCGACCCTGGCCCGCCTGGCCGACGGCCACACGGAGAAGAAGAAGCCCCGCGCCGTCATCCTCACCCCGACCCGCGAGCTCGCGATGCAGGTCGCGGACGCCCTCCAGCCGTACGGCGACGTCCTCGGCCTGAAGATGAAGGTCGTCTGCGGCGGTACCTCCATGGGCAACCAGATCTACGCCCTGGAGCGCGGTGTCGACATCCTCGTCGCCACCCCCGGCCGCCTGCGCGACATCATCAACCGTGGTGCCTGCTCCCTGGAGAACGTCGAGGTCGCGGTCCTCGACGAGGCCGACCAGATGTCCGACCTGGGCTTCCTGCCCGAGGTCACCGAGCTGCTCGACCAGGTCCCGGCCGGCGGCCAGCGCATGCTCTTCTCCGCCACGATGGAGAACGAGATCGGCACCCTGGTCAAGCGCTACCTGTCGAACCCGGTCAGCCACGAGGTCGACAGCGCCCAGGGCAACGTCACGACCATGACCCACCACGTCCTCGTCGTGAAGCCGAAGGACAAGGCCCCGGTCACGGCCGCCATCGCCGCCCGCAAGGGCCGCACCATCATCTTCGTCCGCACCCAGCTGGGCGCCGACCGCATCGCCGAGCAGCTCGTCGAGGCCGGCGTGAAGGCCGACGCGCTGCACGGCGGCATGACGCAGGGCGCCCGTACCCGCGTCCTCGCCGACTTCAAGGACGGCTACGTCAACGCGCTCGTCGCCACCGACGTCGCCGCCCGCGGCATCCACGTCGACGGCATCGACCTGGTCCTCAACGTGGACCCGGCCGGCGACCACAAGGACTACCTGCACCGCTCGGGCCGTACCGCCCGCGCCGGCAAGTCGGGCGTCGTGGTCTCCCTCGCCCTGCCGCACCAGCGCCGCCAGATCTTCCGCCTGATGGAGGACGCGGGCGTCGACGCCTCGCGCCACATCGTCGGCGGGGCCGGCGCGTTCGACCCGGAGGTCGCCGAGATCACCGGTGCGCGCTCGCTCACCGAAGTCCAGGCCGACTCCGCGAACAACGCCGCCAAGCAGGCCGAGCGCGAGGTCGCCGACCTGACCAAGCAGCTGGAGCGCGCCACCCGCCGCGCCGCCGAGCTGCGCGAGGAGGCCGACCGCCTCGTCGCCCGCTCCGCCCGTGAGCGCGGCGAGGACCCGGAGGCCGCCGTCGCCGAGGTCGTCGAGGCCGCCGAGGCCGAGCTGGCCGCCGCCGTGGCCGAGCAGGCCGCGCAGGCCGCCGCCCAGGAGCAGCGCGACAACCGCCGCGACGACCGGGGCAACTACGAGCGCCGCGACAACCGCCGCGACGACCGTGGCGACCGCGGTGACCGTGGTGACCGTGGCGGCTTCCGTCGCGATGACCGTCCGTCCGGTGGTTTCCGTCGTGACGACCGTCGTGACGAGCGTCCGTCGGGTGGTTTCCGTCGTGACGACCGTCCGTCGGG
>NZ_JZWV01000136.1 GCF_000966975.1 Streptomyces katrae
GGTGGTTCGTCCGTCGGGTGGTTCGTCCGTCGGGTGGTTGCGGCTTCCGCCGTGACGACCGTCCCTCCGGCGGCTCCTTCGGCGGCCGCCGCGACGACAAGCCCCGCTGGAAGCGCAACGGCTGACGCCTGAGCGGCCTCTGACGAGGAATCGGCCCCCACAGCACTCCGGTGCGGTGGGGGCCGAGCCCATTTCCGGCCGCTTTCACCCCACCCGCACCCCGTGGCGGGAAACCGCCGGGGCCACACCCGGCGATACCCGATCGGCCAGCAGCCCCTCTGCGGCTATGCTCTGGGGTGAGCACATGGAGGGCCATTAGCTCAATTGGCAGAGCAGCGGACTTTTAATCCGTTGGTTGTCGGTTCGAGTCCGACATGGCCTACCTCCCGCAGGCGGGGGACGACCCCTCCGGCCTGCTCCAGAGCGCCCCTCCGGTTCCGACCGGAGGGGCGCTCCGTGCGTTGCGGCCCCGAAGGACCCCGGGGTGGCCGGGGCTGGCCGGAACCTGGCGGCCCGTCCTCGCGCGACACGCCGGTGGGGACACCCCTTCGGTCCATTCGCGATGGGCCATCGCGCTGACCGGGCCGCGCGCCTGACGCCGATAACAGACATATGAGCCAAATCATGTGAAAGGAGGCTCAATCACGGGCTTCCGGGCCCATCTCTTCGGTTCCACAAGGAGCAACACGCATGAGTCCTGAGAAGAGGACCGCATCCCGTCTCGGCCCGCTCCCCCGGCAGGGCAGGTATCTCGCAGGCAGCGCGGTGGCATCGCTGGCCGTCGTGGTGCTGGGCCTCGCCACCCCGACGCTGGCGTTCGGCGCGAGCCCGCTGCCGGCGGCGTCGGCGAGCACGGCCGGCCTCGACCGGTGCAAGGATCACGACCATGACGACGACGGGGACGGCGACCGCGCCGCCGCCTCCCGCGAGGTCGCGAACGGCGGCGGCCACGACGACGACTGCAAGCGCGGACCGCGCGGCCCGAAGGGGCCGAGGGGGCCGAAGGGCGACACGGGTCCGACGGGTCCGACGGGCGCGACCGGGGCCACGGGCGCGACCGGGGCGACGGGTGCGACGGGAGCCACTGGCGCAACAGGTGCGACTGGTGCCAACGGCTGCGGCAGCGACATCGACTCCGTCCTCCCCAACGGAACGGAGGAGTTCAGCATCTTCCTGATCAACGGAGTCGCGTACGGCGGCCACCGCCACAGCCCCACCGCGGGCGACTACAACCGTCAGAACCTCACCGATCCCACGGTCAACCCGGGCTACCCCAACCCCGCCACCGTCTGCTCCGCCACGGTCTCGGTCCAGGGCCCGAACCTCAACTTCAAGGTGATCACCACGACGGGGGACGCGTACGAGCTCCAGTGCCTCGCCAACGCGCCGGCCAACAACGCGTTCTGCGGCCCCCTGCCCGATGGAACCCTGAGGCGGTGGCGCGGAGTCGGCATCCAGCCCGTGAACCCCGGGCTGCCGTTCAGGGCCGCGAAGGGCGCCCCGCCCGCACATCACGGTCTCGCGGAGGCGGACAAGGGGCTCGCCAAGAGCAACATGGGGTCCTGACCCGGTCGGGATCCCGCTGAGCGTGCCCGCGCCCGGGGTCGCCCCGGGTGCGGGCACGAGCTCCTTTTTGGTGCTCTGACCTGCGGTGATGTCGTTCAGGAGGGGTTGTGGCGGCTTAATTGGCGAGACGCGCCCCCCGGATGACGTAGAGTTGGGTTCACCGACGCGGGGTGGAGCAGCTC
>NZ_JZWV01000137.1 GCF_000966975.1 Streptomyces katrae
AGAGGCAAAGGCCCGGATCCCAAGGATCCGGGCCTTCGTCGTTTCCGCGCGTCACCCGACCGGTCCGGCCGGGTCGCCGGGCGGGGCCCGGGACGCCAGCCTGGAGGGGCGGGGCTTCCGGGCGGCAGGAGAGCGGCGTGGGGCTGGGCCGGCAGAGCGAGGGTCGGAGCGGGGACGGTGCCGCCTGGCAGGTGGTGCGGGTCCTGCCGTTCCTGCTGATCCTCCTCGGACTGGTCTTCGACCTGCTGACCCCGCCCCGCTTCACCGGCGCGCCCTTCTTCACCGCCGCCCCGCTGATCGCGGCCCCGCTGTTCAGCCTCGGGGCGACCGCACTGACCGGGATCGCCTCCTCGGCGGCGGTCGTGGGCCTGCACCTCTACAACGGCACCAGCTGGCGGGCGGAGGCGCTGACCGAGCTGGTGACCGTGCTGACGGTCTCCGGGCTGGCCCTGCTGATCAACCGGGTGGTCCGGCGCAGCGGCGAGCGGCTCGCCTCGGCGCGGGGGATCGCCGAAGCCGCCCAGCGGGCCGTGCTGCCGACTCCGGCGGAGCGGATCGGCGGGCTGCACGTCGCCGCCCGGTACGAGGCCGCGCAGGCGGACGCCTTCATCGGCGGGGACCTCTACGCCGTGCAGGACACCCCGTACGGGGTCCGGCTCGCGGTGGGCGACGTACGGGGCAAGGGGCTCGGGGCGGTGGAGGCCGTCGCGGTGGTGCTGGGGGCCTTCCGGGAGGCGGCGGAGACCGAGCCGACCCTGGAGGGGCTCGCGCGCCGCCTGGAGCGGGCGCTGGCCCGCGAGGGGACCCGGCGCGAGGGGCTGGACGCGGAGGAGGGGTTCACCACGTGCGTGCTCGGGGAGGTCCCGCCCGGCGCCGAGCTGCTGAGGCTGGTCAACCGGGGGCACCCCGAGCCGCTGCTGCTGTACGCGGACGGGGGCCTGGCCGTACTGGCCCCGGCCGAGCCCGCGCTGCCGCTGGGTCTGGGCGAGCTGGCCGCGGGGCCGCCCGGCACGGCCGGGGAGTGGCCGTTCCCGCCGGGCAGCACCCTGCTGCTGTTCACGGACGGGCTGACCGAGGCGCGGGACCGCTCGGGGGTCTTCTACGATCCGGCGGTCCGGCTGCGGGGCCGGGTCTTCTCCGGGCCGGACGAGGTGCTGAGCGCGCTCAGCAGCGACGTGCGCCGGCACACGGGCGGCGGGACGACCGACGACATGGCCCTCCTGGCGGTGGGGCGGGCCGGCGAAGGGCAGCCGGAACGGAGGCGGACGGTCCCGGTGGTGCGCCGCGAGGAGGGCTCCGGTGACGGTGCGTAGCTCATGAACCGCTCTGCGCAAGGTAGTTGACGGTCAGTCATTTGGCCACTGTGGCTGGAGTGGTGGGGGAGTGGTTGGGTATTTGCCCGGATTATTGGCTTGCGCGCCTTATGTAACGGCCAAAGTTGTTCGGGGGGTGGCCGATTGACGCTAACGATCATTCGCGTCAGCTTGGAATCACTCCCCTACGTCTATTACCGTTTGATAACGCAGCGCGGTCGTCCAGCCGTCGGCACGACGGCACCCGTGTGCGTTCTCGTCCTTGAGGAGCGTGCCCCCGTGGCCTCCAACTCGCCTGCCCCCGAAGGCATCGAACTCCAGGAGACGCCCGGAGCGGGCGCCTGGGGCGAGTGGAATCCCACGGAGGACTCCGCACGTCCGCTCCGCGGCAAGCACCGGGTCCTCAAGCCGCGCGGCGGACTCGCCCGCACCTCGACCGTGCTCGGCGTCGGCGTGATCGCGGCGGTCGGCGCGGGAGGCATCGCCACCGCGCAGGACCGCCCCCAGGTCGCCATATCCGTGCCCTCCCTGCCCGACCTGCTGGGCGGCGGGGACCGCGCCGCCGCGGCCGCCGCCCACGCCGACTCCGTGGCCGTGCCCCGGCAGGCCGACGGGCAGGAGGCCGTCCGGACCCAGGGGCACGCCGACGCGGGCGAGGCGCTGCGCCACCGCATCCTGCAGCAGGCCGAGTCCCAGCAGGACGCGGCCGAGGCCCAGGCCCGGGCGGACGCCGAGCGGGCCGCGCGCGAGAGCGCCGCGCAGGAGGCCCGCAGCCAGAAGGAGGCGGCCGAGAAGGAGGCCGAGGCGGTCCGCGCGGCCGCCGAGAAGGCCGCCGCCGAGAAGGCCGCGGCGGACCAGGCGGCCGCCGCGCAGGCGCAGACCACGGGGGCCGCGGACACGGGATCGGGCGGCGGTCCGTCCGTGAAGTCCTCCGGCGGCTGGTCCCTGCCGACCTCCTCCTACACCCTCACCTCGCACTACGGCGACTCCGGCTCCATGTGGTCCTCCGGCTACCACACCGGCCTCGACTTCGCCGCGCCGACCGGGACCCCGGTCAAGGCCGTGGGCGGCGGGACGGTCGTCTCGGCCGGCTGGTCGGGGGCCTACGGCTACCGGATCGTGCTCCGCCTCGATGACGGCACCGAGATCTGGTACTGCCACCTCTCCTCGATGTCGGTGACCTCCGGGTCGGTCGGCGCGGGCGAGACCATCGGCCGGGTGGGGGCGACCGGCAACGTCACCGGAGCCCACCTGCACCTGGAGGTCCGCAAGGGCGGATCGACGGTCGACCCGCTGGCCTGGCTGACCGCCCGCGGCCTCGACGTCTGACCCCCTCCCCTCCGGGTCACACCGGGGCGGCGGAGAGTTCCGCCCGCCTCGGGGCCGGTACGGCGACCGGCAGGGCCCGCCGTGCGTGCCGTGCGGGGGCCGCGGCCGGCGGACCGGGGCGCACCGGGAGCAGCTCCTCCAGTACCGCCGCCCGGGCCAGGGCCGGCCCGGCCGTTCCCCGGCGCAGCCAGAGCCGGCGCAGCAGTTCCCGTTCCCGCTCCGCGAAGCCGGGGTCGCCGCCCGGGCCCGCGTGCCGGGCCTGCCGGCGCAGCAGGGCCAGGGCGGCGGCGTCCGCCGCGTACCGGGACACCGCCCGGGCGGCGGGACGGCCCCCGGTGCGGCGGGCCAGGGCCCGCGCC
>NZ_JZWV01000138.1 GCF_000966975.1 Streptomyces katrae
GGCCCGCGCCCGGGAGCGGGCCGGCATCGAAGCCAGCGCCGGCACCTCCGCCGGGCCGATCCAGCCGGCGGCCGAGTACACCGACAGCTCGGCGGCGACGACCCGCAGCCGCTCGCGCCGCATCCGCACCGCCAGCCACAGCAGCAGCCCGAACACCGGGACCATCACGCAGCCGTAGACCCAGTAGAACCCGTACCGCCCCACGTGCGAGGAGCCGTTCCACGCCGCGTGCGCGGCCATGGCCAGGGCGAGGCCGAACAGCGGGGGGCCGGCCCGGCGGCTGCGGCGGCCGCCGGCGGCGGCCACCCCGAGGCCGAGGCCCGTGAGCACGGTGAACAGCGGGTGCGCGAAGGGGGAGAGCACGACCCGGACGAAGAAGGTCGCGGCCGTCACCGAGTCCAGCGCGCCCGTGCCCTTGGCCAGGTCCTCCTCGAAGGCGTTGCCCAGGTAGAGCACGTTCTCGGTGAAGGCGAAACCGGTCGCGGTGAACCCGGCGAACACGAAACCGTCGGCGGCGCCCGCGGAAGGCGGTCTTCGGAAGGCGAACACGGCGAACAGCACCGCCGCCTTCGCGGACTCCTCCACGACCGGCGCCACCGCCACCGAGCCGAGCAGGTCGGCCGCCGAGGGGTCGGCGGCCTCGGCCATCCACTCCGTGGCGAAGCTGTTGGCCAGTATCGCGATCAGCGCCGCGGTGCAGGCCCCCCAGCCGAAGCAGAACAGCAACTGCCGCCACGGGCCGGGCGCGGCCCGGCCCAGCCACCGGAACGCCGCCATCAGTGGCGGCACCGGCAGCAGGGCCAGGCCGAGGCCTACGCAGAACCCGGCCGTGCCGGTCTGCTCCCGCACGAGTTCGAGGATCGCGACCCCGGTCGTGCCGAGCAGGACGACGAGCACGCACGCGCGGGCCGTGCCCGACGGGCGTGCGAGCACACGGGAGAGCGAGGGTGCTCGGAGCACATGATGACCCTACCGAGCCGCTCGGACACTCGGAGTGACGTTTATCCGTTCTTGGGCTCTGCGTTGGGTTCTGTGCGAGTGAAGAGGAGGTCGTGTACGACGTGCCCCTTGTCGAGGCCCTGGCCCTCGAAGCGGGTGAGCGGGCGGAACTCCGGGCGCGGGGCGTAGCCGCCGTCGGCCTGGGTGTTCTCGAACTCGGGGTGCGCGGTGAGCACTTCGAGCATCTGCTCGGCGTACGGCTCCCAGTCCGTCGCGCAGTGCAGCAGCGCGCCGGGCGCCAGGCGGGTGGCGGCCAGGTCGAGGAACTCCGGCTGGATCAGCCGGCGCTTGTGGTGGCGGGCCTTGGGCCACGGGTCCGGGAAGTAGACGCGCATCCCCGCGAGGGAGGCGGGCGGCAGCATCTCGCGGAGCAGGATGATGGCGTCGCCGTTCGCCACGCGGACGTTGGTCATCCCGCCGCGCTCGGCGAGGGCGAGGAGGTTGCCCTGGCCGGGGGTGTGGACGTCGACGGCGAGGATGCCGGTGGAGGGGTCGGCGGCGGCCATCTGGGCGGTGGCCTCGCCCATGCCGAAGCCGATCTCCAGGACCACGGGGAGGCCGCCGAAGAGGCGGTCGAGGTCGATGACCTCTCGGCCGTCGATGTCCAGGCCCCAGGTGCCCCACAGGCGCTTGAGCGCCTCGCCCTGGCCGGTGGTGACCCGGCTGCGGCGCGGCTGGAAGCTGCGGATGCGGCGCTCGTGGTGCGAGCCGGCGGGGTCGGGCGCGGGGCCGTCGGGGAACCGCGGCTCGGTCCGCCACTTGGGCGGCACGTACCCGCCGTTCTCCGTCGGTGAGGCTGCCTCCGGCGCGGCGTCGGGGAGGCTGGGCTGGGGGTTCAGGGACTCAGACACAATGCGCCGATTCTACGCCGGGCGCCCCGTCCCGGCCGGGCGGCGGCGGGGTCAGGCGGAGCGCAGGGTGCGCAGGGCCCGGGCGGCGATCTCGCGGCCGATCGGGAGGGACGCCGTCGCCGCGGGGGAGGGGGCGTTCAGGACGTGCACCGTGCGCGGGGCCTCGCGGATGAGGAAGTCGTCCACCAGGGTCCCGTCCCGCAGGACGGCCTGGGCGCGGACTCCCGCCGTGGCGGGGGTGAGGTCCGCCTCCGTGACGGCGGGCAGCAGGCGGCGCACGGCCTCGGTGAAGGCCGCCTTCGACAGGGAGCGGTGGATCTCGCCCGCCCCGTACCGCCAGTGCCGCGCGGCCATCCGCCAGGATCCCGGCCAGGCCAGCTCCGTGCCGAGGTCGCGCGGCCGGACCGTGCCCCAGCGGTAGCCCTCCCGGGCCAGCGCCGGCACGGCGTTCGGGCCGACGTGGACCCCGCCGCCGATGCCCCGCGTCAGGTGCACCCCGAGGAAGGGGAACGCCGGGTCGGGGACGGGATAGACCAGCCCGCGCACCAGCGAGGGCCGGGCCAGGTCGTGGTACTCGCCCCGGAAGGGGATGATCCGCATGCCCGGGTCGTCCCCGGCCAGCCGGGCGATCCGGTCGCACTGCAGGCCCGCGCAGTTCACCAGCACCCGCGCCCGGACCACCTGCCCCGACCGGGTCCGCACCGCCACCGCGGACGGGCGGCGCGAGATCAGGTCGACCTCCGCCCCGTAGACGATCTCCGCGCCGGAGGACTCGGCGAGCTGCGCGGCCACCTGGCCGTAGTCCACGATCCCGGTGGTGCCGACGTGGATCGCGGCCAGGCCGCTGATCTCCGGCTCGTACTCAGCGATCTGCGCCGGCCCCAGCTCGCGCACCGGGATGCCGTTCTCCCGGCCGCGCTGGACCAGGGAGTGCAGGCGGGGCAGCTCGGAGCGGTCCGTGGCCACGATCAGCTTGCCGGTCACCTCGTGCGCGATGCCGTGCTCCGCGCAGAACTTCACCATCTCGGCGGCCCCGCGCACCGCGAAGCGCGCCTTGAGGGAGCCGGGGCGGTAGTAGATGCCGCTGTGGATCACCCCGCTGTTGCGGCCCGTCTGGTGCCGGGCGGGCCCGGACTCCTTCTCCAGCACGGTCACGCGGGTCCCGGGAGCCAGGCTCGACAGGGCATGCGCCGTCGACAGGCCGACGATCCCGCCACCGATCACCAGCACATCGCAGTCCACGCCGCCGCCCACGCTGACACCTCCCACCCCTGCATCTTGCACCCCGCCACCGACAATAGGGGCTACGCGGGTGTGACCAGCAGCGGCCGGGCCCGTTCGCGCAGCTCCGCGACGCGCGGCTCGTCCCCGTACGGCTCCAGGCGGTGCAGCAGGTCCCGTACGTACTCGGTGGTGCGGGCGGAGGAGATGCGGCCCGCGACCTCCACGGCCCGGGTGCCGGCGGCGCAGGCCGCGTCCAGGTTGCCCGACTCCAGCTCGGCGACCGCGCTCACCACCAGCCGCAGGCCGTGCGAGCGCACGTACTCCTCCGTGGGGCGGGAGAGGGCCTGCTCGGTGAAGCGGCGGACCTGACGGGGGAGTTTGAGGTCCCGGTAGCATTCCGCGGCATCCGCCGCGAAACGGTCGTACGAGTAGAAACCCAGCCAGGTCGGGTCGGAATCCCCCTCGCGGGAGCGTTCCAGCCAGCCCTCGGCCGCGCGCAGCGCCGAACCGGCCGCCGCCGAGTCGCCGGCCTTGGCGTGCGCCCGGGCCTCCACGAGGCGGAAGAAGCTCATGGTGCGGGCGGTGGCCAGGCCCCGGTTGCGCTCGACGGCCGCCTGGGCGAGGTCGACCCCCTCGTCCGGGAAGTCCCGGTAGGTCGCCTGGAGGGACATCGAGGCCAGGACGTACCCGCCGAGCGGCACGTCGGCGGCCGCACGGGCCAGCCGCAGCGCCTGGATGTAGTACCGCTGGGCCGCCTCCTGCTGGCCGGTGTCGAAGGCCATCCACCCGGCCAGCCGGGTCAGTTCGGCGGTCGCCCCGAACAGCGCGCGGCCCACCTCGTCCGTGTAGGAGCCGAGCAGCAGCGGCGCCGCGTCCACCCGCAGGCACTCGGGGACCATCGACGAACGCCAGTCCCCGCCGCCGTACTTGGAGTCCCAGCGGCGCGCGTCCTCCGCCGCCTCCCGCAGCTTGGCCACGTCGCTGTGCCCGACGCGCTGCGGGGAGGCGTCCGGGAGCACCGGCACGGGGGCCGCCACCGGCGCCGGGACGGCGGTTTCGGTTCCGGGGCGGGCGGGCACAACGCCCTGCGCGGGGGTTTCGGGAGCGCGCCGGGGCGCGACGACGGAGGTGGTGCGCACCGGAGCCGCCGTACGCACGCCACCGCCCGCGGGGGCGGGCGGTCCGGGGTCCGGGGCGGGGCCCGGCTCGCGGGCCACCGAGCTGTCCGCGGGCGATATCAGCCACCGCGAGGCCGGCGTCGCGTACGCCGAGACGGAGAAGGAACCGGCGAGCGACTGCCAGATCCCGCCACCGCCGCGCCGGCCCGCGAGGTCCAGCCGGTAGAGGTCGGTCGCCGACCGTACGGCCGCGCCGACATCGCGCGGGAAGGCCAGCCCGACCTCCGGCGCGGGGTCGGCGTCTGCCAGCCCGATCTCGTGCAGCGGCACCGGACGCCCCAGCTTCGCGCCGATCGCGGCGGCGATCAGGTGCGGGGCCGCGCCCTGCGGCACCATCCCCTTCGACACCCACCGCGCGACGGAGGTCTTGTCGTACCGGAGCGTCAGGCCGCGCTGTGCTCCGAGGTCGTTGACCCGCCGGGCCAGTCCCGCGTTGCTGATGCCCGCCAGGGCGAGGACGGCGCCGAGCTTCTCGTTGGGCTCGCGGAGCTCCCTGGACATGCGCCACCCCTCGTCACACGCGGAACGCAGACGCCGCCGGGGCATAGGCGCCCGGCATTTCGTAAACCCAGCGTAGTTCCCCGCCTCCCAAGCGTTAAGGCCCCGAGTTCCGTATGGCGAGATTGTTGTCCGTGCGCACAGTCCGCCGGGGCCCGCTCCCCGGGGCGCACGCCTCGGATCGTGCTCCGGCCGTGTGGCCGTGCGCCCGGCCGTGCGCTCTGGCCGCACCCGGGGCCCGGCGATTCGATGTGCCGTGCGTGGGTCGGCCCGCCGCGTGCATGCGGCAGGCCGGGGGATGCCGCTGCCTCAATCCCCGCGGGTGGCGGAACGGTCCGGGGGGTGCGATCAGGCCTCCCGGACCGCGCCCCGCGGCCTCCCGCCGCCTCCCGCGCGAGGACGCGTACGGGTGCTCAGTACGGCCGAAGAATGGCCGAAACCGACCTATGGGGCGGTGGGAACGGAACGCCAAATACCGTGTGGCCACGGCGTGTTCGTTTACATGTGCGCCCCCCGAAGCCGCTCTCGCACGCCCGTCTCGTGGCAGCATGGACCCCGAGCCACCGGGGCCCCGCCGGCCGCGCCCTCGGCGCCGACCACATCGTCCGTGCCGCCCGTTGCCCCGGTCATGTGCCCACGGGCTGGGGGAGGCGGCGGTGCGCTGGTTGGTCGGGTGGAGCAGTATCGCCGCGAGCTTCGGTACGGCCGGACGCGTCCCGCCACCGGCCGCCGGCACCGGGTACGACGCCCCCCTCCGCGGCGGCATCGCCGACGCCGCCCACGCCGACGACCCCGCAGGCCAGGACGCCGAACGCACCGTCCACCCCGTCGGCGCCCAGCTCCTGTGGGGCGACCCCGACCCCCTCTGGGCCGTCGGCGACTGGCGCCCCGACGAGATCCGCACCGTCACCGCCGACCCCGCCGACCCGTTCACCCGGCTCGCCGTCCTCGGCTGCTGCGGCGCCGGCGACGAGGAACTCCGCCGCGCCCTCTACGCCGCCCGCGGCGGCGCCCTGCGCCACCTCACCGAATGGCCCGGCAGCTACACCGCCGTCGTCCAGGCCGGCCGGCGCATCACCGTCCTCGGCGACCTCGCCGGCGCCCGCCCCGTCTTCTACACCCCCTGGGCGGGCGGCACCGCGTACGCCACCGCCGCCCTCCCCCTCGCCGACCTCATCGGCGCACAGCTCGACATCGGCCACCTCGCCGCCCTGCTCGCCTGCCCCGACAGCCCCGAGGCACTGGGCGACGGCACCCCGTACGTCGGCGTGCGCCGCATCCCGCCCGGCCACACCCTGATCCTGCGCGAGGGCTCCCGGGAGATCACCGGCTACGAGCCCGTGGCCTCCCTCGCCGTCGCCGCCCCCGAGGCCGACCCGGAGGGGGCGGTCGAGGGAGTGCGGGAAGCGTTGACGGCCGCGGTGCGCGCCCGGCTCACAGCCCCCCGGCATGCTCCCGACACCCTGCTCCCCGACCCC
>NZ_JZWV01000139.1 GCF_000966975.1 Streptomyces katrae
CCCCGACCCCGGACCCGTACCGGGAATGGGCCCCGCCGACCGGCGCGCCGCCCGCGGCGCCCCCGCTCCCGGAGTCGGCGCCGACCTCTCCGGCGGCACCGCCTCCGCCACCCTCGCCCTCCTCGCCGCCGGACTCCCCGGCGCCCCGGGCACCCTCCCCGGCTCCGGCTCCCGCCTCCTCGCCGTCACCTTCAACGACCTCGCCACCCCGCGCGGCCGCGAAGGCGAACTCGAAAGCGCCCACGCCCTCGCCGCCGACCCCCGCCTCCACCACGTCGTCGTGGCCGCCGCCGAGGAGGCGCTCCCGTACGCCGACCTCGACGGCCCCCTCACCGACGAACCCGGCCCCTGCCTCGTCAGCGCCGCCCGCGACCGGCGCCGCCTCGCCGCCGGCTCCGCCGACCACTTCACCGGGCACGGCGCCCGCCAGGTCCTCGACGCCCACCCCGCCCGCATGGCCGACCTCCTCCTCGACCGCAGGCGCCGGCACCTGCTGCGCCCCGTCGCCGCCCTCGCCCGCTCCGCCTCCGAAGGTCCCCTGCTGGTCCCCTTCTCCGTCTACTCCGCCGCCCGCCGCCTCGCCCGTACGCCGTACCGCGCGGGCATCGAAGCGGCGGCGGCCCGGCTGCGCGAGGGCGGCGTCGCCACCGCCGTCTCCGGGCCGGTCGACGCC
>NZ_JZWV01000140.1 GCF_000966975.1 Streptomyces katrae
ACCTGGTCCCGCCCCGGTCCGGCCGCCGGCTGGCTGACCGGAGAGGCGCTGGCCGAAGTATCGATCCGCCTGCGCGCCGCCGCCGGACGCCCCCCGCTCTCCCTGCGCCCCGGTGAGGCCCGGGCCCGCGCGCTGCTCGCCCGCCACGCCGCCGACCACCGGGTGTTCGAGCAGGCCGTCGAGGTCCGCAGCCAGCGCCTGCACGCCCCGTTCCTCGACAACCAGGTGGTACGGGCCGCCCGCGCCCTGCCGGAGTCCCTGCGCGTGCAGCCCGGGGCCCGCGCCGAGATCCTGCGCAGCGTCCTGGCCTCCGCCGGGGTCCGCGAACTCCCGCCCGGCTGGGGCGTGACCGCCCCCGGGCCGAACGAGACCGCCGGCCGCCTCGGCCTGCGCGCCGCCCTCGCCCGGCTCCTGGCCCTCTTCGACGCACCGCTGCTGGCCGACGCCGGGCTGGTCGAGGCCCGCGTGGTGCGCCAGGCCCTGACCGACGCCGCCGACGGGCGGCCCGTGCCGCTCGACGGGCTGGCGGAACTCGTCTCGATGGAACTGTGGCTCCGCCGCCTGATGTCCCGGCGCGGCACCTGCTGGACGGGCACCTCCACCCCGCGCCGCCGCGCGGTCCCGCCCCTGCCGGCCCCGCTGCCCCGACTGCCGGGCGCCCCGCTCCCCCTGGGGCGCCCGGCGGGCCGCTAGCGGGTCAGGCCGCGGGGGCTGCCGA
>NZ_JZWV01000141.1 GCF_000966975.1 Streptomyces katrae
GCAGGGGGTCCCCCCGTTCGAGGCGCGGGAGTCCGGGGGCGGAGCCCCCAGGGTCTTTTCGCCCCACCGGCGTCTGAGGTGGAACCGGTGAAAGGGCGGGGCGGGGAGAAAACCCCCCGCAGCCCAGCGCGGCGACACGGCAGAATGACCCGGTGCGGTACCTCATCCTCGGCCCCACCGAGGCACGTGACGAGACGACCGGCGCCCCCCTCACCCCCGGCGGCGCTCGCCTGCGCGCGCTCCTCACCGCCCTCGCCCTCCGCGCCGGCGCCCCGGCCGCCGCCCCCGTCGCCGACCTGGTCGACGAAGTGTGGGGCGA
>NZ_JZWV01001158.1 GCF_000966975.1 Streptomyces katrae
GGGTCGGGGGGCCGCCGGGGGAGTCTCGTTCGGGTGGATGCGTCGCGCGCCGCGCCCCGGACCGTGGCGTGCGCTGGTAAGCGGTGGTGGATGCAGCTCTCCTCCCCGCGCCTGCGCGCCGCCCTGCTCGCCGCGGCCTCCCTCAGCCTCGTCGCCGCCGTGCTGCCCCCGCCGAAGCCGCTCGGCATCGGCGACCGGCTCTTCCCCGAGCTCGGCAACCCCGGGTACGACGTCCTCTCGTACGACCTCTCCCTCACGTACAAGGACAACCGCACCCCCCTCGACGCGGTGACCGCCATCGAAGCCAGGGCCCTGGCCCCGCTGGAGCGGATCAACCTGGACTTCACCCACGGGACGGTGGCCTCCGCCGAGGTCAACGGCGAACCCGCGCGGTTCGAGAGCGCCGGGGAGGACCTCGTACTGACCCCCGCACACCCCCTCGCCGCGAACACCCCGCTGCGGATCACCGTCCGGCACACCAGCGACCCGCGCGGCTCCGCCGACGGCGGCTGGGTCACCACCGAGGACGGCCTGGCCATGGCCAACCAGGCCGACGCCGCACACCGCGTCTTCCCCTGCAACGACCACCCCGCCGACAAGGCGTACTTCACCTTCCACGTCACCGCCCCCGAGGGCTACACGGTCGTGGCCAACGGCCTGCCGGGCGCGCTCCCGGCCGCCCGTACCGCCGGGACGACGGAGTGGACCTACCGGACCCTCCACCCGATGGCCACCGAGCTCGCCCAGGTCTCCATCGGCCGCTCCGCCGTCCTCCAGCGCACCGGCCCGCACGGGCTGCCGCTGCGCGACGTGGTCCCCGCCGCCGACCGGAAGCGGCTGGAGCCCTGGCTGCGCAAGACCGCCGGGCACATCGAATGGATGGAGCAGCACGTCGGCCGCTACCCCTTCGAGAACTACGGGGTGCTGATCGCACGCGCCCGCACCGGCTTCGAGCTGGAGACGCAGACCCTCTCGCTCTTCGAGAACGGCCTGTTCGCGGGGGAGGCCGAGGGCTACCCCGAGTGGTACGTCGAGGCGATCATGGTCCACGAGCTCGCCCACCAGTGGTTCGGCGACAGCGTCACCCCGCGCACCTGGTCCGACCTGTGGCTGAACGAGGGGCACGCCACCTGGTACGAGGCCCTGTACGCGGACGGGCTCGGCAAGTACTCCCTGGAACGGCGGATGCGCGAGGCCTACCAGCGCTCCGACCAGTGGCGGGCGGCGGGCGGCCCCCCGGCGGCCCCGAAGCCGGCGGCCCCCGGACAGAAGATCGGACTGTTCCGGCCGGTGGTCTACGACGGGGCGGCACTGATCCTCTACGCGCTGCGCGAGGAGATCGGCACCGCCGCCTTCGACCGGGTCGAGCGGCGGTGGGTGGCGGAGCACAAGGACGGGACGGCGGGCACGGAGGACTTCGTACGCCTGGCCTCCCAGGAGGCCGGACGCGACCTGTCGGCCTTCCTGGAGCCCTGGCTCTACGGGGAGAAGACCCCGCCCATGCCCGGCCACCCGGACTGGAGCGCCCCCGCGGCCAAGGCCGCCCCGAAGCCCGCGCCCGGAAAAACGGTATGACGGGCCCGGAACGGGCATGTCACCATCGATGAGGCCGACGACGAGGCGGTCCGGGGAATCACCGGACCGGGTCCCGCGTTGGACGTGACAGAGTCAGTCACGCACGGCGGTACCTTTGGCCCTGGCCGGCGCGCACGCAATCGAATCGACGTAAGGATCCAATGACCTCCTCTTCATCCCCTTCCCAGGACCCGCGGGACGCGCAGGACGTGCGGGACCCGCAGCGCTTCACCGAGAGCCTTCGGGCCGATGCCCTGATGGAAGAGGACGTCGCCTGGAGCCACGAGATCGACGGAGACCGGGACGGCGACCAGTTCGACCGCTCCGAGCGCGCGGCCCTGCGCCGCGTGGCCGGTCTCTCCACCGAGCTCGAGGACGTCACCGAGGTCGAGTACCGACAGCTCCGCCTGGAGCGCGTGGTGCTCGTCGGTGTCTGGACCTCCGGCACGGTGAGCGACGCCGAGAACTCCCTCGCGGAGCTCGCGGCCCTCGCCGAGACGGCGGGCGCCCTCGTGCTCGACGGTGTCATCCAGCGCCGCGACAAGCCCGACCCGGCCACCTTCATCGGTTCCGGCAAGGCCCGCGAGCTGCGTGACATCGTGCTGGAGAGCGGCGCCGACACCGTCGTCTGCGACGGCGAGCTCAGCCCCGGCCAGCTCATCGCCCTCGAGGACGTCGTCAAGGTCAAGGTCGTCGACCGGACCGCCCTCATCCTGGACATCTTCGCCCAGCACGCCAAGTCCCGAGAGGGCAAGGCACAGGTCGCCCTCGCGCAGATGCAGTACATGCTGCCGCGCCTGCGCGGCTGGGGTCAGTCGCTGTCCCGGCAGATGGGTGGCGGCGGCGGTGGCGGCATGGCCACTCGCGGCCCCGGTGAGACCAAGATCGAGACCGACCGGCGCCGCATCCGCGAGAAGATGGCGAAGATGCGCCGGGAGATCGCCGAGATGAAGACCGGCCGCGACATCAAGCGGCAGGAACGGCGCCGCAACAAGGTGCCCTCGGTCGCCATCGCCGGCTACACCAACGCCGGCAAGTCCTCCCTGCTCAACCGCCTCACCGGCGCCGGCGTCCTGGTGGAGAACGCACTGTTCGCCACCCTCGACCCGACCGTGCGCCGCGCCGAGACCCCCTCCGGCCGGATCTACACCCTGGCCGACACCGTGGGCTTCGTCCGGCACCTGCCCCACCACCTCGTCGAGGCGTTCCGCTCCACGATGGAGGAGGTCGGCGACTCCGACCTCATCCTGCACATCGTGGACGGCTCGCACCCGGCGCCGGAGGAGCAGCTGGCGGCGGTCCGCGAGGTCATCCGCGAGGTCGGCGCGGTCAACGTGCCCGAGATCGTGGTGATCAACAAGGCCGACGCGGCGGACCCGCTCGTCCTGCAGCGCCTGCTGCGCATCGAGCGGCACTCCATCGCCGTCTCGGCCCGCACCGGCCAGGGCATCGGGGAACTCCTCGCGCTCATCGACAGCGAGCTGCCCCGGCCCGCCGTCGAGGTGGAGGCCCTGGTGCCTTACACCCGCGGCGGACTGGTCGCCCGGGCACACGCCGAGGGCGAGGTGATCTCCGAGGAGCACACCCCGGAGGGCACCCTGCTCAAGGCGCGGGTCCACCAGGAACTCGCGGCGGAACTGGCGCCGTACGTCCCTGCCAAGCAGTAACGCCACCCGGCAAGACCGAGGGCCCTCCGCGCGTGCGGAGGGCCCTCGGCCGTTCCCCGCCTGCCGGCGGGAACGTGCTCAGCGCTTGAACTTGGCGCTCACGGCGTCGTAGATCCCCTTGGCCTCCGGACCCAGCTTGGGGCCGGCCAGCCAGCCCGCCTTCGCCGGGCCGATCGAGGTGTTCGAGACCAGCGCCGGCTTGCCGTCGGCGCCCGTCGCGATCCAGCCGCCGCCGGAGGAGCCGCCCGTCATCGTGCAGCCGATGCGGTACATCACCGGGTCCTGCTGGTGCAGCGCCAGACGGCCCGGCTTGTCCGTGCACTGGAAGGCCTTCTGACCGTCGAACGGAGCGGCCGCCGGGTAGCCCGTCGCCGTCATGCCCGTGATCTTCGGGACCGCCGGGGCGTTGAACTCCACCGGGAGCGCCGTACCGACCGTCTCCTCCAGGGACTTGCCGTTGCCGCCCTTCTCCGGGGTCACGTGCAGCACCGCGAAGTCGTACGGCGCGCCCGCGCCGCCCGTCGGACCGCCGGTCGCGATCCACTGGTCGGAGGTCTGCGCCCAGTCGCTCCACCACACGCCGTACGGGGCCACCTGCTCGCGCGGCGCGCCCTTGAGCTCGGCCGCCGGCCGGCCCGCGTTGTTGTACGAGGGGACGAAGGCGATGTTGCGGTACCAGCCGCCGGCCTTGCCCGCGTGCACGCAGTGGCCCGCCGTCCAGACCATGTTCGACTTGCCGGGGTGCGCCGGGTCCTTCACCACGGTCGCCGAGCAGACCATCGAGCCCTCGGGACCGTCGAAGAAGACCTTGCCGGACGCCGGGACGCTCGAGTGGTACGGCGCGGCCGCCGCCTTGGCCGTCACCGGCGCCGGGGTCGGGTCCGTGACCCCTTGGTCCTTGCCGGCGTCCGGGTCGACGGACGGGCGCTGCGGCTGCTCCGCGTCACGCATCCGGTCCGGGTCCCACAGGCCGTCGATGATGGGGTTGACGTAGTCGCCCGCCTCGCGGAGCCAGTCGTCCTTGTTCCAGTTCTTCCACGCACCCCCCTTCCACTTCTCCATGTCGAAGCCGTGCTGCTTGAGCTTGTCCTTGAGCTCTTGCGGGATCTTGATCGGGCCGTCCGCGGCGCCGGACGGGAGGGGCGCTGCCGGAGGGGCGCTGCCGCGGTCGGCTTGGCGTCGCCGCCGGCCTCCCCGTCGCCGGGTCCGCAGGCCGCGGCGGTCAGCGCGAGCGCGGCCGCGCAGAGGGCCGCGGTGACCGGTCGGTTCGGTCGCATGTCGTAAGTCCCCCAGGTGCTTCGAGGTGTTGGGACGGTGTCGTCCAGGGTGCTTCGGTGCGCATTCGCAGCACCCCACTATGCCGCCGCCGTTGAAGACGGCGGCCCCCGGGTCGGCGGTTCCGGGTCCCGCCTGTGGTCTTCACCCCCTGCTCACACCGGGTGCCCGGCCGGCCGGGGCGGGCTGCTGAAGGCTCTTCAGGGCCCCTGGACCGCAAGGATCTTCGGTTCGACCCGTGATCCGCCGCGGTCCCCGTCGTTGGTACGTACGGGGGACGGTGCAGCAGCGTTCGTGTTCGAGGCGCAATCCGGAAGAGGAATCCGTGCGGGAGGTCCGACAGTCGTGTCCCTGACCGAGCAGGCCGCAGCCGCGGCACAGATCCCGCCCCAGGGCGGCCGGGCGCCGGGCGCGGCCGAGGGCATCCTGCGCCGGCAGGCGCTGAGGGAGTCCGCGGCCCGGACGTACGCGCGCTCGCTGCCCATCGTCCCGGTACGGGCACGGGGACTGACCATCGAGGGCGCCGACGGGCGGCGCTACCTCGACTGCCTCTCCGGTGCGGGCACCCTCGCCCTCGGGCACAACCACCCCGTGGTCCTCGAAGCCATCCGAGGGGTGCTCGACTCGGGGGCCCCGCTGCACGTGCTCGACCTCGCGACCCCGGTCAAGGACGCCTTCACCACCGAACTCTTCGCGAACCTGCCGGCCGGGCTCGCCTCCGACGCCCGCGTCCAGTTCTGCGGACCCGCCGGGACGGACGCGGTCGAGGCCGCGCTGAAGCTGGTCCGGGCGGCCACCGGGCGCTCCGGCCTGCTCGCCTTCGCCGGGGCCTACCACGGCATGACGGCCGGTGCCCTGTCCGCCTCCGGCGGCGCCACCGACGTCCGGGTGACCCGGCTGCCCTATCCGCAGGACTACCGCTGCCCGTTCGGAATCGGCGGCACGGAAGGCGCGCGGCTCTCGGCGGCCTGGACCGAGAGCCTGCTCGACGACCCCAAGGGCGGGGTGCCCGCCCCGGCGGGCATGCTCGTCGAACCCGTCCAGGGCGAGGGCGGGGTCCACCCGGCCCCGGACGAATGGCTGCGCCGGATGCGGGAGATCACCCAGACCCGGGGCATCCCGCTGATCGCGGACGAGGTCCAGACCGGGGTGGGCCGCACCGGCGCCTTCTGGGGCGTCGACCACGCCGGGGTGGTACCCGACGTGATGGTGCTGTCCAAGGCCATCGGCGGCAGTCTCCCGCTCGCCGTGATCGTCTACCGCTCGGAGCTGGACGTCTGGGAGCCCGGCGCCCATGCCGGAACGTTCCGCGGCAACCAGCTCGCCATGGCCGCCGGCACCGCCACCCTCGCCTACGTCCGCCGCAACGGCCTCGCCGAGCGCGCGGCCGAGCTGGGCGGCCGCATGCTGGCGGCCCTGCGCGGCCTGGCGGCCGACCAGCCCTGCGTCGGCGACGTGCGCGGCAGGGGCCTGATGCTCGGCGTCGAGATCGTCGACCCCGACACGGGAGCCGCGGCCCCCGCCCTCGCCGCCGCCATCCGCCAGGGGTGCCTGGACCGCGGGCTGATCGTCGAACTCGGCGGCCGCCACGGCGCCGTGGTCCGCCTGCTGCCCCCGCTCACCCTCACCGACGAGCAGGCCACAGCCGTCCTGGACCGCCTCGCCGACGCCGTCCCCGCAGCCGCCCACTGACCAAGGACCCACCCATGCCAGACCCCGAGACAACACCCCCCACCCCGCACCCCGAGACCCCCACCC
>NZ_JZWV01001159.1 GCF_000966975.1 Streptomyces katrae
CGAACTGCTCACCGGATACGCCGCACAGGCCTCGGGCGCCGGGTCCGGTGCGGTCGCGGAAGCGGTCCCGTACCGCTCGCACCTGGACTGGCTGGCCCGCCAGGACGACGGCGCCGCCGAGACCGCGTGGAGCACCGCGCTGGCCGGGCTGGAGGAGCCGACCCTGCTGGGCGCGGCCGATCCGAACCGGATCGACGCGCTGCCCGAGCGGGTCCCGGTGGAGCTGTCGGCCGAGCTGACGGCGCGGCTCACCGCGCGGGCCCGCAGCGCGGGCGTGACCCTCAACAGCGTCGTCCAGGGCGTCTGGGCGATGCTGCTGGGGCGGGTGACCGGGCGGGACGACGTGGTGTTCGGCGGGACCGTCTCCGGGCGGACCGCGGACGTCGCGGGCATCGAGGACATGGTCGGCCTGCTGATCAACACCCTGCCCGTGCGGTTCAGGATCCGCGAGGACGAGCCGCTGCTGGCCGCGCTCGGCCGGTTCCAGGACGAGCAGGCCGAGCTGATGGACCACCAGCACGCCGGGCTCGCCGGCATCCAGCGGGCGGCCGGGCTGGGCGCCCTCTTCGACACCACGGTGGTCGTCGAGAACTACCCGCTCGACCTGGAGTCGATGCGGGAGCTGGCCGGCGGACCGCGGCTGACCGGGGTGGAGGGCTCGGACGCCACCCACTACACCGTCAACCTCATCGTGCTGCCCGGGGAGCGGCTGCGGCTGCACCTCGACCACCGGGCGGACGTCCTCGACGCGCGGACGGCGCGCAGCCTGGGCGAGGCGCTGGAGCGGCTGCTCACGACCGTCGCCGACGCCCCCGACACTGCGGTCGGGGAGGTGGACCTGCTGTCCGCGGAGCAGCACCGGCTGATCCGGGAGTGGAACGGCACCGCCGTGCCCGTCCCCGACACCACGCTGGTGGAGCTGTTCGAGCAGCAGGTGGCCCGGACGCCGGACGCCCCGGCGACCGTCTTCCGGGGCGAGCGCCTGACGTACGGCGAACTCGACGCCCGCGCCGAGCGGTTGGCCCGCGCCCTGCGCGCCCGGGGCGCCGGTCCGGAGGAGATCGTGGCGGTCGCCCTGCACCGCTCCACCGAGATGGTGGTCTCGCTGCTGGCCGTGCTGAAGGCGGGGGCGGCCTACCTTCCGGTGGACCCCTCGCTGCCGGCGGACCGGATCGCGTACCTGCTCTCCGACGCCGAGCCGGTGCTGCTGCTCGCGGACGACGAGGTGGCGGCGGGGCTGCCCGCCGCGGCGGACCTGCCCCGGCTGGATCCGGGGGCCGTGCACGACGGGGACCCCGGTGCGGCCGGGCCGGGGCCGCTGCCCGGGCACCCGGCGTACGTGATCTACACGTCCGGGTCGACGGGGCGGCCCAAGGCCGTGGTCGTGGAGCACTCGGCCATCGTCAACCGGCTGCTGTGGATGCAGGACCGGTACCGGCTGGGCGCGGACGACCGGGTGCTCCAGAAGACCCCGTTCGGCTTCGACGTGTCCGTCTGGGAGTTCTTCTGGCCGCTGATCACCGGCGCGGCCCTGGTGGTCGCCGAGCCCGGCGGGCACAAGGACCCGGCCTACCTCAGCCGGGTGATCCAGGAGGAGTCGGTCACCACCGTCCACTTCGTCCCGTCCATGCTGGCGGCGTTCGTCGAGGACCCCGGGGCGGGCCGCTGCCGTTCGCTGCGGCGGGTCGTGTGCAGTGGCGAGGCCCTGCCGGAGGAGCTGAAGAACCGGTTCCTCGATGTGCTCGACGTCCCCCTGCACAACCTGTACGGGCCCACGGAGGCGGCCGTGGACGTCACGCACTGGGACTGCCGCCGCGAGGACGCCGGGCCCGTGCCGATCGGCCGGCCCATCTGGAACACCTCGCTGTACGTGCTCGACCCGCGGGGCCGGCCCGTCCCGGTGGGGGTCGCCGGCGAGCTGTTCCTGGCGGGCGCGGGCCTGGCCCGTGGCTACCTGCGGCGCCCGGCGCTGACCGCTGACCGCTTTCCGCTCGACCCGTTCGGCCCGCCGGGCTCGCGCATGTACCGCACCGGGGACCTGGCCCGCCACCGGGCCGACGGCTCGGTGGAGTACCTGGGCCGCACCGACGACCAGGTGAAGATCCACGGCTTCCGGATCGAACTCGGCGAGATCGAGACGGCGCTGGGCCACCTCGACGGCGTCGGCCGGGCCGCGGTCGTGGTCCGCGAGGACGTCCCGGGCGAGCGCAGGCTCATCGGGTACCTCGTCCCGGAGGCCGGGGCGGACCCGGCCCCGGACACCGGGGCGATGCGCGCCGAACTGGCCCGCTCCCTGCCGGAGTACATGGTGCCGGTGCTGGTCGTCGTGGACGGGCTGCCCGTCACGCCGAACGGCAAGCTCGACCGCCGGGCCCTCCCGGCGCCCGCCGCGGCGGCCGCCACCGGGTACGAGCCGCCCGCCGGGGAGACCGAGGAACTGGTCGCCATGGTGTGGGCCTCCGTACTGGACGCGCCGCGGATCGGCCGCCACGACGACTTCTTCG
>NZ_JZWV01001160.1 GCF_000966975.1 Streptomyces katrae
CCCTCGGGGGGCATTCGCTGAGCGCCACCCGGGTGGCGGCCCGGCTGCGCCAGTCCCTCGGCCTGGACCTGCCCCTGCACACCCTCTTCGAGCAGCGGACCGTCGCCGCCCTCGCCATCGCCGTCGAAACGCTGCTGCTGGCCGAACTGGACGCCGAGCCGGCCCCGTTCACCGCCACCGACGCCGCCGTTCCTTCACTCGTACTTCAGGGAGAGACCTCGTGACCACCCAGGAGAGCCTGCCGGCCACCGGCACGGACAGCCGCCTGGCCGCCGCCCGTGAGCTGCTGCGCCGCCGTGTGCGCGCCGCACTGGACGACACGGCGGCCGGACCGGACACCGCGCCGGCGCCGGTCCCCGCTCCGGCCGCCGACGGACCGGCCACCGAACCCGTCGCCTCGTTCGCCCAGGAACGGATGTGGCTGGTGGACCGGATGGCGGACGGCACCCCCGGCTACGCGATCCCCGAGGTCGTGCGGCTGCGCGGCCGCCTCCACCCGGAGCAGCTGCGCCGCGCCCTGACGGCCGTCGTGGCCCGTCACGCTCCGCTGCGCACCGTCTTCGAGGAGCGCGACGGCGCCCCGCACCCGGTGGTCCTGCCCGCCCCGGAGGCCGTCCCGCTGCCGGTGCTGGACCTGGGCGACGCCCCCCTCGCCGAGCTGGAGGAGCGGGCCCACGGCCTGGCCCGGGAGGAGGTCCGCAGACCCTTCGACCTCGCGGCCGGCCCGCTGCTGCGCGCCCTGCTGATCCGGCTCGGCGCCGAGGACCACCTGCTGGTGCTGGTGGTCCACCACATCGCCACCGACGGCTGGTCCATGGGCCTGCTGTGGCGGGAGCTGTCCGAGGGCTACGCGGCCCTGCTCGCGGGACGGCCCCTGGCACAGGCGCCGCTGCCCCTGGACTACCAGGCCCCTGGACTACCAGGCGTACGCCCGTGCCCAGCGCGACCGGTTCGCGAGCGGCGCGATGGACGGCCGGCTGCGCTGGTGGGAGAAGTCCCTGGCCGGGCTGGAGGCGCTCGAACTCCCCGCGGACCGGCCCCGTCCCACCCGTCGCAGCGGCGACGGCGCGAGCCTGGAGTTCACCCTCGACGCCCGCCTCACCACCCGGCTGCGCGGGATCGCGGAGGGCGCCGGCGCCACCCTCTTCATGACGCTCCTGGCCGGCTTCCAGGCCACCCTGGCCCGCTACGCGGGCAGCACGGACATCGCCGTCGGCACCCCCGTGGCCGGACGTGACCGGGTGGAACTGGAGCCCCTCGTCGGGTTCTTCGTCAACACCGTGGTGCTGCGCGCCGACCTGTCGGGCGAGGTGGGCTTCCGTGAGCTGCTCGGCCGGGTCCGCCGGGCGACGGTGGACGCGTACGACCACCAGGAGGTGCCCTTCGACCGGCTGGTGGAGCACCTGAGCCCCGAGCGGGTAGGCGACCGCAACCCGCTCGTGCAGGTGATGTTCGCCTCGGCGCAGGACGAGACGGCCGGGCTGCGACTGCCGGGCCTGGACGCGCGGGCCGAGCGGATGGACTTCGGCGGTTCCCTCTTCGACCTGAGCGTCTTCGTCTCCGAGGGCGCCGAGACCTGCTCCGGCTCGCTGGTCTTCGACACCGACCCGGCTCGCTGGTCTTCGACACCGACCTGTTCGACCGGGCCACGGCCGAACTCGTCCTCGGCCACTACCTGGAGCTGCTGTCCTCCGCCGCCGAGGAGCCCGACCGTCCCCTGGCCGAGCTGCTGCCCTCCGCCCCGACCGCGGCCCGGCTCGCGGCCGGGGGGCACGGCACGGCCCGCCCGGACCTGGCCCCGGCCTCCCTCGTGGAGCTGTTCGCCGAGCAGGTCCGGCGCGCCCCCGGCGCCGAGGCCGTGGTCTGCGGCGCCGACCGCCTGAGCTTCGCCGAACTCGACTCCCGGTCCGACCTGCTGGCGGCCCGGCTGGCCGCCGCCGGGGTGGAGCGCGAAACCCCGGTCGCCCTGCTGATGGAACGCTCGGTTCACCTCCCCGTGGCGATCCTGGCCGTCCTGAAGGCCGGCGGCCTCTACGTCCCGCTGGGCGAGGGGTTCCCCGTCGCCCGGCTGCACTGGATGCTGGAGCGGACCGGCGCCCGCCTGCTGCTCGCCGATCCGGCGACGGCCGGCCACGAGGCGGTCCGTACCTCGCCCGTCCCGGTGCTCGACGCCGCGGCCCCGGCGGACGGGGCCCCGGCCGCCGCACCGGTCCCGTACCCGCCGTGCTCCCCGGACCAGCTGGCCTACGTGATGTACACCTCCGGTTCCACGGGCGAGCCGAAGGGCATCGGCGTCACCCACGCCAATGTCGCGGCGCTCGCCCGTGACACCGCCTTCGGCGCCGCCCACCGGCGGGTGCTGGCCCACTCCCCGCTGTCGTTCGACGCCTCGACGTACGAACTGTGGGTGCCCCTGCTGTCCGGCGGGGTGGTGGTCGTGGCACCGCCCGGCCGGGTGGACACCGCCGCCCTGGCCCGGCTGGTGGAGGACCACCGGATCACCTCGATGTTCCTCACGGCCGCCCTGTTCAACCTGGTGGTCGAGGAGTGCGTGGAGCTGCTGACGCGGGTCCGGGAGGTGTGGACGGGCGGCGAGGCCGCCTCCCCGCACTCCTTCGCCCGTGCCCTGGAGCAGGCTCCGGACACCGTCCTCGTCAACGCCTACGGGCCCACCGAGACCACCACCTTCGCCACGCACCACCGGCTGGACCCCCGCGCCGGCGACGTCGTCGACGGCCGGGTACCCATCGGCACCGCCCTGGACGACACCCGCCTGTACGTCCTGGACGGGCGCGGCCGCCCGGTACCGCAGGGAGCCGTCGGCGAACTGTGCGTCGG
>NZ_JZWV01001161.1 GCF_000966975.1 Streptomyces katrae
CACCCCCGACCCGTACGGCGCTCCGGGCGCCCGGATGTACCGCACGGGCGACCTGGCCCGGCGGCGCCCCGACGGCACCGTCGACTACCTCGGCCGCAGCGACCAGCAGGTCAAGATCCGCGGCCACCGGATCGAGCCGGGCGAGATCGAGGCCGAACTGGTGCGCGGCCCGCAGGTCGGACACGCCGCGGTGGTGGTCCGCGAGGACACCCCCGGCGAGCAGCGCCTGGTCGCCTACGTGGTGCCCTCGGAGGGCCAGGTGGCGGACCCGGCGGAGCTGCGCCGGGCGCTCGCCGAGCGGCTGCCCGCGTA
>NZ_JZWV01001162.1 GCF_000966975.1 Streptomyces katrae
GCTGCCGGTGACGCCGAACGGCAAGCTGGACCGGCGCGCGCTGCCCGCGCCCCCCGACGAGGGGCTGCTCCGGGCCGAGTTCGCGGCGCCGGCGACCGCGACCGAGGAGCTCGCCGCGGCCGTGTGGGGCGAGGTGCTGGGCACCGGGCNCCCTGGGCGGCCACTCGCTGCGGGCCACGCGCGCCGTGTCCCGGCTCGGCGCCCGCCTGGGTACGGGCGTGCCGCTGCGGCTGCTGTTCGAGCACCCGACGCTGGAGCGGTTCGCGTCGGCGCTGGACGCCCTGCGCGGCGACGGCCCCGACGCCGCCGCGCCGCCGGCCGCCGTCACCGCGATCGGCGCCCGGCCGGCCGGGGAGAGCGCGCCGCTGTCGTTCGCGCAGCAGCGGCTGTGGTTCCTGGACCAGCTCCAGCCCGGCCGGCCCGACTACAACATCCCCGTCGCGGCCCGGCTGCGGGGCGCGCTGGACGCCGACGCGCTGGACGCCGCGCTGTGCGCGGTGGTGACCCGGCACGAGGTGCTGCGCTCGCGGATCACCGAGGGCCCGTCGGGCCCCGTCCAGGTCGTGGAGGCGCCGGAGGTCTTCGTCCCCCTCCGCACCGACCTGGGGGACCTGCCCCGCGAGGAGGCCCGTTCCCGGGCGCTCGGCCTGGCGCACGCCGACGCCGCCGCCCCCTTCGACCTGGGCTCGGCTCCCCTGCTGCGGGCCCGCGTGGTGCGCGTCGCCGACGACGAGCACCTCCTCGTCCTGGTCCTGCACCACACCGTCGGCGACGGCTGGTCGATGCCGGTGCTGTGGCGGGAGCTGTCCGGGGCCTACGCGGCCCTGCGCCGCGGCGAGCGTCCGGCGCTGCCGGAACTGCCGGTCCAGTACGGGGACTTCGCGTACTGGCAGCAGCGCCGGCTGGCGGACGGCGAGGCCGACGCGGGCATCGCGCACTGGCGGGCGGCCCTCGGCGGGCTCCCGGCCCTGGAGCTGCCCACCGACCGGCCGCGGCCGCAGGTGCGCTCCGGCGCGGGCGACGCCTTCGTCTTCGAGGTGCCGGCCGACCTCGCCCAGCGGCTCGGCGCGCTGGCCCGGGAGCGCGGCGCCACCCTGTTCATGGTGCTGCTGGCCGGTTTCCAGGCGCTGCTGGCCCGCTACACGGGCCAGGCCGACATCGCGGTGGGCTCGCCCATCGCGGGCCGCGACCGCACCGAACTGGAGCCGCTCGTCGGCTTCTTCGTGAACACGTTGGTGCTGCGCACCGACCTGTCGGGCGACCCGGCCTTCGGTGAACTGCTGGGGCGGGTGCGCCGCACCGCGCTGGCCGCCTACGAGCACCAGGACGTCCCGTTCGACCGGCTGGTGGAGGAGCTGCGGCCGGAGCGCGACCTCAGCCGGAACCCCCTGTTCGACGTGCTGTTCCAGCTCCACCCCGAGCAGCTCGCCGCCCTGCCGCTGGACGGTGTGGAGGTCGAGAGCCTCGACACCTCCAACGGGACGGCCAAGTTCGACCTCAGTCTCGCGATGACCGAGCACCCCGGCGGACTGACCGGCACCGTGCAGTACGCGACGGACCTGTTCGACCGGGCCACCGTCGAGCGGTTCGCCGCGCACTACCTGCGGCTGCTGGCCGGCGCGGCCGAGACCCCCGACGCACCGCTGTCCCGGCTGGACGTGCTGTCGCCGCAGGAGCATGCCGCGCTGCTCGGGGAGGATCCGGGTCCCCGGGCGGAGGGGCCGACGGCCCGGACCCTGCACTCCCTGGTGGCGGAACAGGCCCGGCTGCGGCCGGACGCCCCGGCCGTGACCTGCGAGGGCCGCACCATCGCCTACGCGGAGCTCGACGCGGCCGCCAACCGCCTGGCCCACCGCCTGCGGGAGTTCGGCACCGGCCCCGAGACCCGGGTGGCGGTACTGGCCGGCCGCGACCCGCGGATGCTGGTGTGCGTCCTCGCGGTGCTGAAGGCCGGCGGCGCCTACGTGCCGCTCGACGCGGGGCACCCGGCCGAGCGCGTCCGGACGGTCCTGGCCGACAGCGGCGCCCACCTGGTGCTGACGGCGGGCCTGCCCGGCGGACCGCCCCCGGACCTGACCGGCGGCGTACCGGTCGTGGACCTGGACGCCGAGCAGCACCTGGTGGACACGCTGCCCGCCACGGAGCCGCCCGTCACGGCCTCCCCCGCGCACCTGGCCTATCTGCTGTACACCTCCGGGTCGACCGGCCGCCCCAAGGGCGTGGCCGTCACGCACGGCGCCATCACCGGCTACCTGGCCGCGCTGACCGCCACCTTCGGCCTCGGTCCCCAGGACGCGGTGCTGGCCCGTACCGCGCTGACCTTCGACCCTTCGGTACGTGACCTGTTCGCCCCGCTGACCACCGGCGGACGGATCGTGCTGGCCTCGCAGGACGAGGCCGGGGACCCGGAGGCGCTGGCCCGGCTGCTGCACGCCGAGGGTGTGACGGCCCTGCTGTCGATCGTGCCGTCGATGCTGGAACCGCTGGTCGCCGCCGTCACCGAACCCGCGGCCGCGCTGCGGCTGGTGATGACCACCGGCGAGGCGCTGACGCCCGGACTGGCGCGCGCCGCCCACACCTTGGGCGTGCCCGGGCGGCTGCGGCTGGTCAACCAGTACGGTCCGACGGAGTGCACCAACACCACCACGTACCACGTGGTGACGGACGCCGACATCGAGGCGGGCCGCATCCCCATCGGGCGGCCGCTGCCCGGCGCCCGGGTCCTCGTGCTCGGCGAGCACCTCGAACCGCTCCCCCAGGGTGCGATCGGTGAGCTGTTCATCGCCGGCCGCGGGGTGGCCCGCGGCTACCTGGGCGATCCGGCGCGCACCGCCGAGGCCTATCCGCCGGACCCGTACGGGCCGCCCGGGGCGCGCATGTACCGTACCGGCGACCTGGCGCGACTGCGGTCCGACGGGGTGCTGGAGTTCCACGGCCGCCGGGACAACCAGGTCAAGGTCCGCGGCCACCGGATCGAGCTGGGCGAGGTGGAGGCGGCGCTGCTGGGTCACCCGGACGTGGCCCGGGCCGTGGCCGCCGCACACGGCGAGGGCGCCGACCGGCTGCTCGCCGGGTACGTGGTGTGGCGGGAGGGCGGCGGTGATCCGGCCGCCGTGCTGGACTTCGTCCGCGCGGCCCTGCCGGCGGCGATGGTGCCGTCCGCGCTGGTGGTGCTGGACGCGCTGCCGCTGACCCCGAACGGGAAGACCGACCGCCGCGCGCTGCCCGCGCCGGAGGCCGGCACGGCCGGCGGGCACCGGGCGTACGTGGCCCCGCGCACCCCGCTGGAGCGGACGGTCGTCGAGGTCTGGGAGGAGGTGCTCGGCGAGGGCCCGATCGGGGTCCGTGACCACTTCTTCGAGCGCGGCGGGCACTCCCTGCGCGCCACCCGGGTCATCTCCCGGCTGCGCGCCCTGCTGGACCAGGACATCCCGATGCAGCTGCTCTTCCGGCACCCCGTGGCCGAGGACCTGGCCCGGGCGCTGGCCTCACCGGTCGCGGCGGACGCGCCGGGGGCGACGATCCCCGCGCTGCCCGAGGGGCCCGGCCCGCTGTCCTTCGGGCAGCAGCGGCTGTGGCTGCTGGACCGGCTCCAGCCGGGCCGGCCCGACTACAACATGCCCGGTGCCGTACGGCTGACCGGGGAGCTCGACACGGACGCCGCCCTGGGCGCGCTGACGGACGTCGTCGCCCGGCACGAGGTGCTGCGCTCCCGGATCGAGGAGACCGGGGAAGGCGGTGACGAGGGCGCCTTCGCGGCCCGCGTCGTGCCCGGTCCGGCCTCCCTGTTCGCCCCCGACTTCACCGACCTCTCGGAGCTCGGTGCGCCGGCGGCCGAGGAGCGGGCGCGGGAGCTGGCGGCGCACGACGCCGCGCTGCCCTTCGACCTGACGGCCGCGGGCCCGCTGCGGGCCCGGCTGGTGCGGATCGCGCCGCGGGAGCACCTGCTGGTGATCGTGGCCCACCACATCGCCTTCGACGGCTGGTCGGTGGGGGTGTTCTGGCGGGAGTTCTTCGCCGCCTACCGGGCCCGCACCGTCGAAGGGGCCGAGCCCCTGCCGGAACTCGCCGTCTCCTACCGCGAGTTCGCCTCCTGGCAGCGCGACCGCCTCGGCGACGACGCCCTCGCGGACACCCTGGGGTACTGGCGCGGGCGCCTCGGCGGCCTGGCCCCGCTGGACCTGCCCACCGACCGGCCCCGGCCGGCCACCCCGTCCGGGCGCGGCGAGCAGTTCTCCTTCGAGCTGCCCGAGCCGCTGCTGCGGCAGCTGCGCGAGCTGGGGCGCCGGCACGACGCCACCCTGTTCATGGTGCTGCTGGCGGGCTTCCAGGCCCTGCTGGCCCGCTGGTCGGGCGGCGAGGACGTGGCCGTCGGCTCGCCCATCGCCGGCCGCGACCGCACCGAACTGGAGCCGCTCATCGGCTTCTTCGTCAACAACCTGGTGCTGCGCACCGACCTGTCCGGCGACCCGGCGTTCGGCGAGCTGCTGGACCGGGCCCGGGAGACGGCGCTGGGGGCCTACGCCCACCAGCAGGTGCCGTTCGAGCGTCTCGTGGAGGAGGTGCGGCCGGAGCGGGACCTGAGCCGCAATCCGCTGTTCCAGGTGATGCTGGTGCTCGACGAGGAGGCCTCCGCGCCGCCGGCCCCGGCCGGCCTGGACGTCGAACCGCTCTCGCTGGCCAGCGGTGCCTCGAAGTTCGACCTCTCGCTGTACTTCGTCGAGGAGGCCGGCGCGCTGCGCGGTGACGCCGTGTTCGCCACCGACCTCTTCGACCGGGCGACCGTCGAGCGGATGACCTCGGCACTGACCGAACTGCTCACGGCCGCGGTGGCCGATCCCACGACCCCGCTGGGCGCCCTGCCCCTGATGGGTCCGGCCGAGGAGCGCCGGGTCCTGGGTGAGGGCATCGGCTCCGCCGAGACCGCCGACGGCCGGCCGCTGCCCGTGCTCGTCGGCGAGCAGGCCTCCCGTACGCCGCGGGCGGTCGCCGTGGACGACGGGGACCGGAGCCTGACGTACGCCGGGCTGTGGGAGGTCTCGGGCCGGCTGGCCATGGAGCTGACCCGCCTCGGCGTCGGTCCGGAGGCCGCGGTGGCGGTCTGCGCGGAGCGCTCCGTGCTGCTCCCGGCGGCGCTGCTGGGCGTGCTGCGCTCCGGCGGCCTGTACGTGCCGGTGGACCCCGGCTATCCGGCCGACCGCATCGGCTACATGCTCGCGGACAGCGGCGCCCGGGTCATGGTGGTGTCGGGGCTGTCCGGCGCCGCGCAGGTCCCGGACGGGGTCGCCGTGGTGGACCTCGACGCCCTGGCCGCGGACGGGAGCGCGCCGGCCGACCCCGCACCCGTGCGGCTGGAGCCGGAGCAGCTGGCGTACGCCCTCTACACCTCGGGCTCGACGGGACGCCCGAAGGGGGTCACCGTCCCGCACCGGGCGCTGGCCAACTTCACCCGGGACATGGTCCGCAGGCTGGAGCTGACGGCCGGTGACACGGTCGCGGCCGTCACCACGGCCTCCTTCGACATCGCCGTGCTGGAGCTGCTGGTCCCGCTCGTGTGCGGGGCGACCGTACGGGTCGTCGGCCGCGAGACCGCGCGGGACGGCATCCTGCTCGCGAAGGAGCTGGACGCGGCACCGGTCACGGTCGTCCAGGCCACTCCGGCCACCTGGCACCAGCTGATGGAGTCGGGGTGGCGGGCACCGCACGTACGGGCGCTGTGCGGCGGCGAGGCGCTGCCGTCGGCCCTGGCCGAGCGGATGCGTACGGCGCTGGGCACCGTCCGGAACGTGTACGGGCCGACGGAGACCACCGTCTGGTCGACGGCGCACCTGCTGTCCGGCCCGGTCGGCGACGGGCCGGTGCCGATCGGCACGGCGCTCGCCAACACCCGGCTGCACGTACTGGACGCGCGGCTGCGGCCGGTGCCGGTGGGGGTGTTCGGCGAGCTCTACATCGGCGGTGACGGGGTGGCCCGCGGCTACCACGGGCGGCCGGGGCTGACCGCGGACCGGTTCGTGGCCGATCCGTACGGGGCGGGGACACGGCTGTACCGCACCGGTGACCTCGTGCGCCGGCTCGCGGACGGCACGCTGGAGTACCGGGGCCGGGCCGACGGCCAGGTGAAGGTGCGCGGCCACCGCATGGAGCTCGGTGAGATCGAGTCCGCGCTCGCCCGCCACCCGCGGGTGCTGGCGGCGGCCGTGGCCGTCCACGGCACGGGGGTGGACGCCGTCCTGGCCGGCTACGTGACCTGGCGGGACGAGGAGGGCGGCGTGCGCGAGCTCGGCGACTTCCTGCGCCAGGACCTCCCCGAGTACATGGTCCCGGCGGTCCTCACCGCGCTGGAGCGGCTCCCGCTCACCCCGAACGGCAAGCTCGACCGCAAGGCGCTGCCCGCGCCGGCC
>NZ_JZWV01001163.1 GCF_000966975.1 Streptomyces katrae
GCCGTCGGCGGACGCGGCGCGCGGTGACGGCGCGGGACGGATCGCCCCTCGGGACACGACCGAGCTGCGGATGGCGCGGCTGTGGGAGCAGACCCTGGGCACGGCCCCGATCGGGGTGCGTGACGACTTCTTCGCACTCGGCGGCCACTCGCTCAAGGCGTTCGCCCTGATGGCGGCCGTGCGCCGGGAGTTCGGGGTGGAGCTGCCGCTGAACCTGGTGTTCCGTCGGCGCACCGTGGAGCTGCTGTGCGAGGCGCTGCCGGACGCGGGGGCGGCCGCCGCCAGGCTGCTGGTCCCGCTGGCCGACGGCGACCCGTCCAGGCCGCCGCTGGTCCTCGTCCACCCGCGGGGCGGCGATGTCGTCTGCTACCGGGACCTGGTGCGGGACCTTTCCGCCCTTCCCGGGGGCGACCGGCGGATCCTCGGCCTGGAGTCGGTGGGCTACAACACCGAGGAGAGGCCGCTGGAGACGGTGCCCGAGATGGCCGAGCGCTACCTGGCCGCCCTGCGCGAGGAGCAGCCGCACGGCCCGTATCTGCTGGCCGGCTGGTCCTTCGGCGGGACGGTGGCCTACGAGATGGCGGCCCGGCTGGAGGCCGCCGGCGAGGAGGTCGCCTTCCTCGGCCTGATCGACACGGCCGCGCCGGGAGCGGCTCCCGGGAACCGGGCCGGTACGGATGCCGGGCCGGGCGATCCGGACCTGCTGCGGTACGGCATCGCCGCCGGGGTCGACGCCGACTCGGCGCGCGAACTGGACGAGGAGGAACTGCTCGACGTCCTGGTGCGCCGGGGCCGCGCGGAGGGCACCCTCCCCCGCACCGCCCCCACGGAGGCCCTGCGCAGGGTGCTGCGGGTCGCCGAGGCGAACGGGGCGGCCTCCGCCGGCTACCGCACGGACGCCGTGCTCGCCGTCGGCCTGCACCTCTTCACCGTCGACGAGCGGCACCCGGAGCTCGCGACCCCTCTGGTGGACCCGGCGGCCTGGCATGCGCGCACCGCGGGCGGCGTCCTGCGGGCGGCGGTCCCGGGCAACCACCACGACCTGGTGGACCCCCCGCACTGCGCCGCGCTGGCCGGGCTGCTGGCCGCGGCCCTGCCCTCCTGATCCGCTCCACCCCGCCCCATCCCGCACCACCACCAACCCTTCCGCATTCCTGATCCTTCGAGGAGAACTCCATGAACGACGCGTCCCCGCAGCAGTACCTGGTCGTGGCCAACGACGAGGAGCAGTACTCCCTCTGGGAGGCCGGCCGGCCCGTCCCGCTCGGCTGGCACGACCAGGACGTCCGCGGCACCAAGGAGGAGTGCCTCGCGCACATCGAGCGGGTGTGGACGGACATGCGCCCGCTCAGCCTCCGCGTGAGCATGGCCGGCTGACCCTACGACCCCCGGGCACCACGCCGCCCGGCAGACCCCACCGCGGGCTGCCGGGCGGCGCGGCGGTGCCGGAAGGAACCCCGTATGACCAGCTCGTACACCGGCGGCTCCGCGTCATCGCGCCGCCGCACCCCGCTGGGCGCCCTGGTGGCGGCCTCCGGGATCTCCTCGCTCGGCATGGCGGCGACCCTGGTCGCCGTGCCCTGGTTCGTCCTGCACAGCACCGGCAGCGGCACCCGGACGGGGCTCGTCGCCACCGCCGAGGTGCTGGGGCTGCTGTGTTCCGCCGTGCTCGCGGGCCCGGTGGTCGACCGGCTGCCCGTCCGTGCGACCAGCGTCGGGGCGGATCTGCTGACGGCCTCGGCGATCGGCCTGATCCCGCTCCTGCACGCCTGGGGCGCCCTGCCGCTGCCCGTGCTGATCGTCCTGGTGTTCCTGGTCGGGGCGGCCCGCGGCCCGTCCGACACCTCCAAGCAGCTGCTGCTGCCGGGCGCGATGGAACGCGCGGGGGTCACGGCGGAGCGGGCCACCGGAGCGGTCGAGGGGGCCCGCCGGATCGGCATGATGGCGGGCGCGCCGCTGGCCGGCCTGCTCATCTCGACCGCCGGCCCCGTACGCACCCTGTTCGCGGACCTGGCGGCGATGGCGGCGTGCGCCCTCGTCGTGGCGACCCTGGTACCGGCGACGGCCCGACCGCGCCCGGTCGCCGACGGACCGCGCGGCTCCTATACGCAGGAACTCCGCTTCGGCATCGGGCAGTTGCGCAAGGATCGGCTCCTGGGCGCGATGGTGGGGGTGCTGATGCTGACCAACGCCCTGGACGGGGCGCTGAACGGGGTGCTCTACCCGGCGTACGGGACCCGGGTGTTGCGCAGCAGCGCCCTGTTCGGGGCGATGGTGACCGCCATGGGGGCCGGTGCGCTGCTCGGGGCGGCCCTGTACGGCTGGGCCGGGCACCGGCTGCCGCGGCGCGCGGTGTTCGTCGGGGCCTTCGTCCTGGTCGGGGCGGTGCGGTGTGCCGCGCTGGCCGCCGAGCCCGGGGCGACGGTACTGCTGGCGGTACTGGCCCTGTCCGGCATCGGGTCGGGGATCGTGAGCCCGCTGATGATGTCGGTCGCCTACGAGCGGGTGCCCGAGGCGGTACGGGGGCGGGTGTTCGGTCTGCTGGTCGCCGCCGCGCTGGCGGCGACGCCGCTGGGCATGCTCGGTGCGGGGCTGGCCCTGGACGCGGCGGGGCTGGTGCCGGCGCTGCTGGGGACGGGGGCGCTGTACCTCACGGTCACCCTGGCCCCGCTGGTCTTCCCGGTCTGGCGGGAGCTCGACAGCCGGGCGCCGGCGGAGCGCGCGGAGCCGCCGGCCGAGCTGAGGTCTGCGGCCCCTGCGGTGCAGGCATCATGACCGTTTAGTTCCGATCAGTCAGCTTTTGCGGCCCCTCACCATCGCGCCAGGCAGCTTGATGAACAGCCTGATCGATCTCCGAGGGGCCTTGAGCACGGCAAGGTTGGTCCTGCACCGACCAACCGGCGCGGACGGCCCACGAAGTGGTCCACGCCCGGACCTGACCGCTCGTACTCCTGGGGGGAACCCATGCCCAAGCGTTACGTCTTCGCCCTGTCCGTAGCCGCGTCCGCGCTGCTGCTGTCCACCGCCGGCGCCGCGCAGGCCGCCGAGGGCGACACGGCCACGACCACCGTGACGACCACCACCGGGGGCGAGGGCAGCACCACGCAGACGCCGCGTCACATCGTCCTGCCCGGCGGCCGGGTGGCGACGGTCAGCGGCACGCCGGGCGGCCACGGCCGCGACACGGCCGACAGCTCCTGGGGTGGCTGATCCCGCCAGGCCGTAGGGGCCGCCGAAAGAAGGGGGTGGGAGGATCGCGACGGCGATCCTCCCACCCCCTTCTTTCGGTTATCGCGCCGTCAATGGCCCTTGTCGGCAAGGCAGATGACCACGCAGCGGGCCTGCGGGGCGCCGACGCGGCGACGCGACCAGCCGGCCGGCACGTACAAGACTTCGCCGGGCAGCAGCCGGCACTGGAAGGAGTCCGGCCGGCCGCTCTCGCCGGTGCGGGTCAGCTGCCAGGTCACCGCGCCGGCGAGCTGGTGGATCAGCAGGTGCTCCCGGCCCCCGGGCTGCCGGGTCCAGGCCGGGTCCTCACCGGCTCCCGGGGCGTCCCCGGCCGTCTCCACCTGGTCCAGCCGCACGGACAGGCCCGTCAGCGAGGCCAGTTCGGTGGTGAACCGGTCCACCTGCGCCGGGCACACACCGCCGCCCGCCGAGCCGGCCCCGGTGTCGTCGGCGTCCTCGGCCTCGCCGGCTCCTTCGTCGTAGACGGCGTCGAGGGCGTCGAGGGCGTCGACGGTGTCGTCGCCGTCGTCGATGTCACCGAACGCCGGATTGTCGTACTCGGGCCACAGCACACCCGGCGCCCGGTCCAGGTGGACCGAGAGGAACAGGGCGATCTCCCGCAGGTGCGGGGCCGCCCGTCCCCAGGCTTCCTCCGGCATGTCCATCACGTACACCTCTTGTTCGGCGGCTCCACAGCTCCCATCCCAGCAGCATGCGACACGCCCGCCGACCGCGACAGACACGAAAACGCGTGACACCCGCTCAGGAAGGCGGTACCGGTTCGCCGTCGATCTGGCCCTCGAGGTCCAGCAGTCCGCGTGCGGCGGCGGCCACACCGGCCTGGAAGCGGCTGCCCGCACCCAGTTCCTGCATGATGTCGGCGATGTGGCGCCGGGCGGTGCGCAGCGACATGCCCAGGCGACGGGCGATGGCCTCGTCCTTCAGCCCCGCCGCGAGCAGCCGGATGATCGTCTCGTGGATCTCCCGGGCCACCTCCTCGAGCCCCTGGCCCGCGGCGGCCGAGAACGGGGAGGCCAGGTCCCAGGTCTGGTCGAAGATGTCGCACAGGTAGGCGACGGTCGACGGCTCGCGGATCACCACGGCGCCCCAACTG
>NZ_JZWV01001164.1 GCF_000966975.1 Streptomyces katrae
TCGGATACCGGTATGAAAGCCAGTTCGCGGTCGAAGGCGATGAGCCGGCCGAACAGTTCGTGCGCGGTGCGGTACTGCGCCCCCAGTACGGACGCGGCCGCGACGTAGGCCTGGCTCGGCCCGTTGAAGCGGGCCGTGTGGTGGTACAGGGTTCGGATCGAGATCCCCCGCTGGAGCATCGTCTCGTCCCGCCGCAGCGCCTCCTGCATCGCCTCCGGCACCCTGCTGCCGCCCCCCGGCTGCGAGCTGATCATCTCGGTCGTGCAGTTGACGGAGGCCCGGTTGAGCGCCCCGCGCACGTCTTCCAGGCTCTCCAGGACCTCCAGCGACTCCCCCGTGGAGCGGCGGCCCAGATAGTGCGGCAGGAAGCGGCCCAGGTCCTCGCGGATCCCGCTGATCGCCCGCTGCTGGTCGCGGATCTGCGCCTCCAGAGGCGCGACGAGTTGCTCGGCGGCCGTGTCCGGGGCCACCGCGAAGGCGACGGTCGGGTCGACCGGACTCACGTGCAGCAGGCGTGAGGCGCGCAGGCGGGACACACTGCGCCGCACCTCGTCCGCCTCGTGGCCCGTACCGGCGGCCACCGCGTCCACGTCCACCGTGCGGTGTTCGAGCACCCAGCCGTAGACATCGATGTCAACATCGGCGTTGTTCGGATCCGGTGCCACGTCAGATGTTTGCATTGCCCCACTTTGCCTTTTTCGCCCCTGGTCGCTTTACTGCCAGGCACTTTGGTGAGGTGCCCGCCCCCTGGCGCCAGGATATGCAGGACGAAAGGCTGGACCCCACGAACAGCGGCGGGTGTCCGGCCACTTCAGGTCCCCGGACGTCCGAAACGGTGCGATCACGTCCAAAGTGATCGCACCGCCACCGGGGGTGCCGAGCCCCGCCGCTCGCCTTCTCCTTCGATCTCCTTCGATCCGGAATACGGAGCCCCCCATGCCGCACCCCACGCTCACCGCCCGCGCCCCGGAGCTGCCCGCCCTGACCCCCCGCGAGCAGGAGGTCCTCGCCTACCTCGCGCAGGGGGACACCTACCGGATGATCGCGTGCCGGATGGGGCTGAGCCCGCACACGGTCGACACCTACCTGCGCCGGCTGCGCAGCAAGACCGGCGCGGTGAACCGGACCCAGCTCACCCACATCGCCTTCCGGATGGGCTACTGAGC
>NZ_JZWV01001165.1 GCF_000966975.1 Streptomyces katrae
CCGATCTCGGCCCCGGTCCCGGTCCCGGCCCCGGTCCCGGACCCGGCCACCGGGGCATCGTCCTCGAACGTGCGCATCCGCCGCAGCGGGGAACAGAGCAGGACCAGCGGGGCCGCCGACAGGGCCGCGGCGCACACCCACAGTGCGTCCCGCACGCCCAGGAGGTCACCGAGGAGTCCCGCCAGCAGGCCGCTCAGGGGCAGTACGCCCCACACCAGGAAGCGCATGGTGGCGGTCATCCGACCGAGCAGGTGCGGCGGGCAGACCGTCTGCCGGTAGGTGACCTGGCAGATGTTGTACAGGGTGACGCCGGCCGACTGGACGAGCGATCCGAGCACGAACAGGCCGATCCGCCAGTCCTTGTCGGCCAGCGGGAGCAACAGCCCGAAGGGCATCGTCACCAGCAGGGACAGCCACGTGAGCCGGGCCGCTCCGACGGCCCGGGTCACCCGGTCCGCGGCGGTGGCGGCCAGCACCGAGCCGATCGTGGCCGTCGTCAGCACCCAGCCGACGGCCGCGGGCGGCAGCCCCACGGTCCGGGTCAGGAAGAGCACCTCGATGGCCATCACCGCGCTGAGGAACAGGTTCACCGCGGCCGTGTTCAGGGCGATGAGCCGCAGGATCCGGTGGCTCAGGACGTAGCCGAGCCCTTCGCGGATGTCACGCAGCAGGTGCCGGCGCGGGGCCGGTTCCGGCTTCTCCTCCCGGGCCCCGATGCGGCCCAGCAGGACCACGGAGACCAGCGAGGTGACGGCCTGCCCGGCCAGCGTCCCGGCCGCGCCCAGCAGTTGCACCAGGAAGCCGGCGACGCCGGGTCCGGCGAACTCGGCCCCCGAACGCACCGTCTCCAACTTCGAGTTGCCCGCGATCAGCGTGTTCTTGCCGATGAGGGTCGGCAGATAGCTCTGATCCGCCACGTCGCCGAACAGCCGGGCGCAGCCCAACAGCAGGGCGACCACGTACAGCAGCGGCATCGAGTGCAGGTCCAGCAGGTAGGCCACCGGCAGCGCCGTGAGCAGGAGGGTGCGTGCGAGGTCGGCGGCCATCATCACGCGGCGCTTGCGCATCCGGTCCACCCAGGCCCCGGCGGGCAGGCCCAGCAGCAGGAACGCCGCGTGTTCCGCCGCGGACAGCAGACCCGCCTGCATCGCCGAGGCGTCGAGGGTGAGCACCGCCATGAGCGGCAGGGCCACGTACGTGATGCTGCCGCCCAGCTCGTTGCAGATGTGCGAGGACATGAAGAGACGGAAGTCCCTGCGCTGCCGGCGCTCCACGGCCTGACCGGTTTCGGTGGACTCGTCGGTGGTGACGGACACGGGTGCGTTCCTTGTCTGGACGCGGACGGGGTCCGCGGGATGCGGGTTCATCGGAGGGCGGGCGCGGGGAGCGCCTTGGGGTCGAGCTTGCCGCCCGGGGTCCGGGGCAGCCGCTCCATCAGTGTCACCGCGGCGGGTACGAGGTACCCGGGCATCCTGGCCAGAAGGTGACGGCGCAGTTCGTCCGGGGTGAGGGGGCTGCCGACCGTGACGGCGGCCCAGGCGGCGAGCTGCGGTCCGGCGGCCGCCGCGACCGCGCGCACGACCACGTCGACGATGTCGGGGTGGGTGGCCACGGCCGCCTCCACCTCCTTGAGTTCGACGCGGTGGCCGCGGATCTTGACCTGGTCGTCGGCGCGCCCGAGGAAGACGAGCGGGCCGCCGGGAGCGCGGGTGACCCGGTCGCCCGTGCGGTACATGCGCTCGCCCGGGGCCTCGGCGAAGGGGTCGGCGACGAACCGCTCGGAGGTCAGGCCCGGCCGGCCGTGGTAGCCGCGCGCCAGGCAGGAACCCGCCAGGTACAGCTCGCCCGCGGCGCCGGGGGCCGCCTCGCGCAGCTCCTCGTCGAGGACGTACGCCCGTACGCCGGCCAGGGGTTCGCCGAGCGGGATCAGCTCCTCGCCGGTGAAGCCGGCGAGTTCGGCCGGGGCCGGCTCGTAGGAGGTGGCGGTGATCGTGGACTCGGTGAGGCCGTAGCAGCTGATCACCGGGGGGTGGCCGGCCGTCGTCCAGCGCGTGAGGTCCGCGGTGCGTCCCGCGTCGCTGCCGATCACCACGCGGCGCAGTGCGGACGGCAGCGGCCGGGGGGCGCGCTCCAGGTCCTTGGCCCACTGCGACCAGTACGGGGTGGGCAGGTTGACGACGCTGATCCGCTCCGCGGCCAGGAACGGCTCCAGTTCGGCGGGCGAGAGGACGTTGTCCTTGACGAAGACGGCCGCGCCGCCCGTGCACCAGGTGGGCAGGGCCTCCTCCAGGCTGACGTCGAAGGCGGGGGCCGCGAACTGCAGGACCGCGTCCTGGTCGGTCAGCCCGTAGCGTCCGGCCAGGGTGGCGACCTGTGCGGCGAGTCCGGCGTGGCCGACCGCCACGGGCTTGGGCTGCCCGGTGGAGCCGGAGGTGAAGAGCACGTAGGCGAGGGACCCCGGTGCCACGTCGGCGGGCGGGGCCGCCGACGTGGGGGCCGCCGTCGTGGTGGACGCCCAGAACAGCTCGCTCCCGGTGCGGCGTTGCAGCATCGCGGCGGCGTGGGTGTCGGGGGCGACGGCGTGCCGGGTGCCCGCGGCCCGCAGCAGGGTGCGCAGCCGCTCGTCGGGGGCGTCGAGATCCACCAGGAGGGGGGCCGCGCCGGCGTACCAGATGCCCAGCAGACCCACCGCCCAGTGGACGCCGCGGCGCGCCCCCAGGAGCACGGTGTCCTCCGGCCCGGCGCCGGCCGCGCGCAGCTCCTCGGCCACCGCGCGTGCCCGGCGGTCGAACTGGCGGTACGTCAGCTCCCCCTCGGGTGCGCGGACCGCGGTGGCCTCGGGTGTGAGCCCCGCCCGGTGCGCGATGCGCAGGGGCACGGGGATGGTCTCGGTCGGGCTCATGGTGGTGGTGTCTCCTGGGGGTGCGGTCGGGCTCTTCGCGGCGCGGTCGGACCTGGTCGGACC
>NZ_JZWV01001166.1 GCF_000966975.1 Streptomyces katrae
GGGTGGGGGTTCAGCCGTCCGTGGGCGGCGCGTCGTGGTAGGGGTTGAGCGGTTGGCCGACGGGCTTGACGGCGTCGGCCTCCATGGCCGGGACCGGGTTCCCGGCAGTGACCGGGTCGCCCCGCCAGATGCCCGTGACCTCGGCCCAGGAGTCGTCGTCGGGTGCCTCCGTGCCGTGCACCTCCACGCGCAGGGTCCGCGCGTCGGCCGCACAGCAGCTGAGCTTCAGGCGGTTGAGGTACCAGGTGTCCGGGCTCTTGCCCGCCGAGACGAACCCGAGCAGCCGGACCTTGCGGCCGCGGAGGGTTTCCGGCCCGTTCACGGAGCGTCCGATGAACTCCTCCAGGGCCAGGGGTGCGACCGGCGCGTCCGGCAACGGGTTCTTGTAGGCGCTGTGCTCCACCCTGGCCGCGGCCCCGTCCCGGGAGGCCGTGTACGAGCCGAGCGCCGGCGGGGCGACGAACATCAGGGTGAGGGCGGGCACGGCGAGGAGCNGAGGAGCCAGGCGACGGGCGTGGCACCCCCGTGCCCGTGCCCGTGCCCGTGCCCGTGCCCGTGCCCGTGCCCATGTCCGTGGTCCTGCTCGTGCTCGTGCGCGTCGCATTCCTCCGCGTGATCGTCCGAGGGCTGCCGCAGGCGGCGCACCAACTCGGCTCCGATCCCCGCGAGGCCCAGGGCGACCAGCAGGATGCCCGACGCGACGAGGTACGGCCGCAGCCCTTCCTTCACGTACCGGAGGTAGACCTCGCTGCGCACCGTGGTGTGCAGCAGGCCCGTGCCCGTCACCACCAGCAAGAAGGGCTGGCCGAGTCCGCTCAGCAGGCGGGTGTGGTCCGCGCGGGCGGGGAGCCGTCCGGTCACAGGAGTACGCCTCCGACGAGTGCGCTGCACAGGATCGCCACGACGAACGTGGCGGCGCAGAACCGCACCGCGAACGGCCGCCCGAAGGCCCCCGACTGGAGTGCGATCAGCTTCATGTCGACCATCGGGCCCACCACCATGAACGCGAGGCGGGCGGTGGGCGAGAAGCCGGTGAACGAGGACGCGACGAACGCGTCCGCCTCCGAACACACCGACAGGAGCACCGCGAGCGCCGCCGCCACGAGGACGCCCAGCCACGGGGACCCGGAGAAGGCTTCCAGGACGGACGGCGGTACGAGGACGTTGAAGGTCGCCGCGGCCATGGCGCCGACCACCAGGAAGCCGCCCGCCTCCAGGAAGTCGTGCTGCAGCCCGCGCCGGAAGGCCTCCAGCCGGCCCGTGCCGGGGGCGTGCTCGGCCCGTGCGGCCGGCAGCCGCAGCCATTCCTCACGCCCCCACCGGATCCACAGCCAGCCCATGACCACCGAGGTGACCAGCGAGGCGCCGAACCGGGCGGCCACCATCTCCGGCCTGCCGGGGAACGCGATCGCCGTCGCGACGAGCACCACCGGGTTGACCGCGGGCGCGGCGAGCAGGAACGTCAGGGCCGCCGCGGGAGCCACGCCCCGGCGCATCAGGCTGCCCGCGACCGGCACCGAGGCGCACTCACAGCCCGGCAGCACCACTCCGGCGGCACCGGCCACCGGAACGGCGAGGACGGGGTTGCGGGGCAGGACCCTGGAGAAGACCCGGGCGGGGACGAACGCGCCGATGGCCGCCGAGACGACGGTACCGAGAAGCAGGAACGGCACGCCCTGCATGACGATGGCCACCAGCAACGTGCGCCATGCACCGAACGCCGCGAGCCCGAACAGGGGCTCCAGCCACGGTCCGGCGAGCACCACGACCGCCACGGCCCCGACCAGGGCCGCACCGGCGGTGCCGGTCCTCCCCCGCCGCCGCTCCGGGTCGACCCCGCCGCCGTGCGGGATGAAGGAACGTGGTGGCGCCGTCGCCGCACCCGCCGAGCCCTCAGCCACTCTGCGCCCTTCGTCCTTCGTCCGCCGCGGCACGGCGGTACGCACCCGGCCCGCCCGGAGGAACCCGGCGCGAGCGGGCACACACTAACCGACGACATCCCGGCCACGGCCGCGCACGGGGCCGTGCGGCGTGCCGTCCTCAGCCATGGCACCGAGACGCGCGCCGCGTCGTCAGCGCACCCTTCCCCTGGGCTTGAGGTGCGTGGGCGGGAGCTCGGGGGCCGGAATCGGAGGGCCGTCGTAGCCCTTGACCTCGCCGAAGCGCGAGCCGTTCGCCCAGTCCTCACGGGCCTGGACGATCTCCGTGGGAAGAACCGCTACCGCAACGCCATGCGCCGCCAGCAGCAGGAATCAGGCTTCACCAGCCGGGAGGCGGCCATCACTCGCCTGGTGGCTGTCTACAACGAACGAAGTCCGCCCCGGCCAGCCAGACCCGCACCGAGCGCATCGCAAAGTACGGCCCCGTGACCTTCCGCGAGTACACCTGCGAGTGGAAGCAGGGCCAGCGCCACCTCGCACCCCCTCCCTCCTCCACGTCGACTCGCTCCTGGAGCACCACCTCTTCCCCGCCTTGAGCACCCGCCGCGTGGACTCCTTCGGCCACAAGGTCGTCGAGCACTTCATCCGCGCTATGGAAGAGCCGGCACCGGCCTGGCCACCCAAACCAACGCCTTAGACAAACTCAAGGCCATCCTCCTCGACGGCCACCGCCTCGGCATCTACCTCGACAGCCGCCTCCTCGGCGTCCAAGCCCCCGTCTACGCCCCCCAACGTGCCGTCATCCCCTCCCCGCACAACTCCGCACCCTGCGCAGCGGCGACGACACCGTCCAGCTGCTCGTCGTACGACCGCCTCAAGCTCCGTAAGCGCGGCAAGTACCACGACGTCCCCACACGCCCGCGGGTGAAGGAGACCATCGAGCGATACGTCAAGACGCACGGAACAGTCGACGGCTACCTCCTCCGCCACCCGCACGACCGATCCCTCCCCTACGCCAGCTACCTACTCGACAACCAGTGGCGCCGGATCAAACAAACCAAGAAACTCGACATGCCTGACGCATGGTCCTCTACGGCTTCCGCCACTTCTTCGCATCCAACTGCAATGAGTCTGGCAACTGACCGGCCACACCCATCAGTCAGACCACACCATGCCCGCTAACGGCCCGACCAGCCAAAATGGGCCGCTGGCGGATCCGGCGGCCCATCACAAAAGGTTGCGTTTAGGAATTGGATGGCCCTTGAAGTTCCCCAAGCCTCTTCGCGAAGCTGTATGCGAACTCCTGTTCACATGAAAGGACAACGGAGAACCTACTGAGCGTCCGGCCTTCGGGCCGCTTGGTGTAGGACCACCGCTGACCAGCGCGCCAAAGGGTTCTGAAGAACTCATCTCGAGCATCTTCGTCCTCGGAAAGGACACTTTCGGCGGACTCGATGATCAGTACATGGGAATCCGATGAAAGCCACTGAAGGTCACGAAGACAGTCGTAGAAAGCAGCCCAGTTCCATCCAAAATATTCGGGAAACTTTAGCGATTCATCAAATTTCTGAAAGGCCGAAATTTCATCTGGCATATCTTGTCCATTTAGACGCGCCACGTGAACGCTGCCGGACACGGGCAGGAGTTCATCAAGCTGCAAGCCGCCGCCCGGGGTAATGACGTGCATCCATGGGGCGATGTGCATTGCCGACGTCTCTTCTGTCATCATTCCACCCAACTGGGACTTCTTCCCACAATATATGTCTGATAGTGAGTCGGAGTGTAGTAGGCGGATTTATCGCTGCCAAACACCCAGCGTTCACCGCCCGGCTTGGGATTGTCCGGTGACGGATAACTCCCATACTCCTGATAAGTGATCGGCTTCCCTGAGGGCTCGTGGGTGGGAAGTTGGTAGCCACCATTTTTGCCGCTGTTTTCAAATGTTTCAGTCCACCACTTCGGGCCATAGAAGCCCGGCCCACCCCACCATCCGAAATTGTACTTCTCCATGTCCCGGAGCACTTCCATTGACTCCTTAGGGATGGAGTCGGGAACCCATCCGTGAACTTTGTCGACGTCCCCGAGCGTTGCTCCCTGGGTAAGGTCCGGGCAACCGGCCAGCCCCATGGGGTCGACCCACGTGTGAGGGTTGGGTACATAGGCCGCCGGGTTGGGCGCCGGGGCGAGGCCCAGGGGGTCACGGCTGAGGTAGCGCGCGGTTTCGGGATCGTAGTGGCGGAAGTAGTTGTAGTGGAGGCCAGCTTCCGCGTCGAAGTACTGCCCCGGAAAGCGGAGTGGGGTGTAGGCCGTACTGGTGGATCCCCAGGTGGTAGTGCCCCACAAGGTACTGCGAGTACGCCAAGCCAGTGTTCCGGATTCGTCGAGCAGTTCCGTGGGGGCGCCCACCAGGTCGGTGATGATGGCAAAGAAACGAGCGTCGATTACCTCTTGAGGCGTTCCTCGGTCCATGAGGCGTTCGCTTTGAGCCAGCGGCTGTAGACCCTTGTGGTCCCAGGTGAGGACTACCGAATGGGACAGGTCCGGTGACTCCCTTATCTCTTCGCACAGGGTGGTGTCGTCCCAGGTGAACGTGACCTGTTCGAGCACCGTCATGCCGTCGGCAGCGAGGCGCTGCTTAGAAATGCGGCGACCAAGGGCGTCGTACGCGTAGCGCCATACGGCACCGTCAGGGGCGGTCATCGAACGCAATCGGTCTTCGGCGTCCCAGTCATAGCGCCAGATGTCCGGCTTGCGGGACAGGCGAGTTCTCCGGCGCTGGATGACACGGCCCAATGCGTCGTGCTCGTAGTGCACCCTGCCCGCGCGAGTGATCGTCGTACCGGTGTATTCGCGGGGGCCAGCGGCCTCCTGGCCTGGGTGGGCCGCCGGCCAAGACGCAGCCGTCTGGTTCCCTGCCTCGTCGTAGCTGTACTGCTCAGTCCACCCCTCCGCCCGGACGGCAGTCACCCGGCCAGCTGCGTCCAGTTCAAAGGTCTTCGGACCCAACAGCTGGTCATCAAGCCGGATCAGGTTGCCGTCTGCTCGGTACGTGTAGTCGCGACGCTGGATGTTGTGGCCCGCGCTGGTGACGTCTTGAGTGGTAAGGCGCCCCCTGCGGTCGTACTGGAACGCCAGTCTGACGGCGTCGCCGATCCGTCGGGAGGTCTCCTGGCCGACCGCGTCGTAATCGAAGGTGATGGTGCGCCCGGACGTGGTCAGGGAGGTGCGGCAGCCGACAGCGTCGTAGGTCCAGGTGCTTCCCGCGCCCGTCGGGGTCGTACGACCAGTGCGGCGGCCGAGCTCATCGTACGCGTACGCCGTCGTCCGGCCATTGACGGTCTCGAACTGAAGGCGGCCGTACCGGTCGCGCAGACGCGTGACCGTGGCATCGGCGTTAACCGCTTCCGCAAGTTGATCGCCCGTGTCGTACTCGAACGTAGTCACAGCGCCCGCAGCGTCCTTGCGGACGACACGGTCCATCTCGTCCCGCTCATAGCGGATGGTCTGGCCGAGCGCGTCCGTCCGGGAAACGAGCCGCCCTGCCGCATCCCGCACGTACGTCAGCGTCCGGCCATCAAAGTCGGTCTCAGATGTGACCCGCCCAACCGGGTCGTACACGTAATTCCATGTCATGCCCTGGGGGTTGGTGACTTCGGTGAGGCGTAGCTCTACGTCGTAGCGAAACTCGTAGCGGACACCATCCGGACCCGTGCGGGCGGTCACCCGGTCGAAGTCCGTGTACTCGAAGGTCGTGACGCCACCTAGGGCATCAAGGTGGGCAATACAGTTACCCTCGCCGTCATACGTCCAGGACTGCTCGTTGCCGTCGGCCTCGACCCGGCGGGTGAGCTCGCCCTCGACCGACCACTCCAGGTGAGTGACACCGCCAAGCGGGTCGCAGATCGACACGGGTCGGCCGAAGGCGTCACGCTCGAAGCGCGTGGTCGCCCCCAGCGGATCGGTGACAGCCAGGGGGAGTCCGGCCTTGTCGGACATGACTGTCGAGGTGTGCCCGAGCGTATCGGTGACGGAGGTAACGATGCCAGCCCCGTCGTAGGCGAAATGAGTCGTTGCCCCAGACGGCTCCGCTATGGATAGCCGGTTGCCGCGTACGTCGAAGCTCTGACGCGTGATGTTCCCGTCAGTGCCAACGATGCGTATCGGGAGTCCGAGCTCGTTGTACTGGGCTCGTGCCTGCCGTCCGTCCGGCCGCTCCACCACCGTCGTACGGCCGTGCTCGTCATAGGTGAAACGGCTGACGTGGCCCAGCGGACCAGTCCGTGACAGCAGCCGGTTGTAGCGGTCGTACTCGAAACGGGTGACCGCACCCATTGCGTCGATCTCGGCGACCACCTGCGACCGGTCGTTAATCAAGTGTCGCTCAATGTGCCCCAGGCCGCTGGTGACGGTGGTTTCGCGGAGCCCGGTTGCAGGATCGATGCCGTCCCACGTGAAGGTGGATTCGAGGTGCCCGTTCGCGCCTGCCTGGTAGACGCAGCGGTCCTGGTCGTCGTAGACGTAGTCGAACCGGCTTCCGTTGGTGTCGGTCCACGAGATGATGCGGCCGTGTTCGTCGCAGTCGAAGCTCAGGGGGCGGCCTGAGGAGTTGATAACCGAGGTGAGATGGCCGTCGGTGTAGCCGTACCGCAGGATCTCCTGATCAGATCCGTCCTCCGCGGCTCCCGCGAGGTGCAGGGCCGTTACGCGTCCCTTGCTCGTGGTGAGCTTCAGGTGGTAGCCGCCATGGTGGACGATCGCTGTCGGTGCACCCGACTCGTCGTGCTCGAAGCTGATCCAGCGGCCGTTGCGGTCGTCAATCTGGGCCAGGAGCGCGGTCTCGTCCGTGTGATCGGTGAAGTGCCAGAC
>NZ_JZWV01001167.1 GCF_000966975.1 Streptomyces katrae
GTGAAGTGCCAGACCTTGCCGGTGTCGGGGTCGGTGATGGTGTAACCGCCGGTGACCCGTTCCAAAGGCCATTGTCGGCCGTGTGTGGGCATCACCGCGATCCCAGGGGCTGGGTGGGGGTAGGCGAGAAGGCTCCCCTCATCACAGCCGAAGATGAGGCCCTCGGGTCCGATCTCCAGCTGCTGGTCCACCGTGGAAGACCACGTCGGCCCGAACCACTGACCGGAGCGGCGCGAGGAGTCGAAGGTGCGCCGAAACACGAGTGGGAGCGCGCCGGGCAGAGCGATGTCGGTTGTGGGCAACAGCATACGGCCGGTCGCGATATCGACCGGGTCCCTCTTGCACACGGTCTCTTTGCAGCGGTTGGCGTTGCTTTCCGGATTACGCTCGTGCTCCCCACGGCGGGGAGACTTCAGATCGTCCAAGCGTCTCGCGGCTGCCCCGGCCTCCTTGAAGGAGGCCATGCCCTTGGAACCGATGAGGTCGGGTACGAGTCTGCCGACGCCTTCAGCGGGGTCCTTCATGAACTCGTCGAGCATCTGCTTCCCGGCGCCCCATGGGTCGTTGACCGTGGTGACGAGCCCCGCTGCCGTCGAGTTGAGGTACGTCATGTACTCGGCGGGATGCGTGAGGTTGTACGGATCCTGCGGACTGAGGGAGCGGGCGAAGTCGGCGGTACCGGCAGCGCCTCGGATGATGCCGCCCACGAAGTGGTTGTTGGCGAGCTGCACGTACGCGATGCCGTCGGTGAGCTGACCCGCGTACGAGGGCTTGGGCGGAGCGGCGCCGCGCGCGGCGCGGACTGCGGCCGCGGCGGCCTCTGCCTGCTCGTTGCGCTGCTTGCGCGCGTTGTCCAGCTTGTCCTGCGCTGCCGCGACCAGCGGCTTGCCGGGGTCTTCGAAGGTCTCGGCCGGGCGGGGCGGGAGGTGCTCCTTCTTGGCCGTGATGGCGCTGTTGTACTCGTTGACCTGCTTGTTGTAGGCGTTGCGGGCGTCCTCGGACACTTTCTTCGCCTTGTTGTAGTCCTCCAGGGCCTCCTTTGCACGCCCCTGCGCCCATTCCACGGTCTCCGCGAAACGGCCCATTGCGTCCGCGGCCTTCCCGAAGGCCTCGGACGCCTTGAACCAGCGCGGTGGCTGCTTCGCCACCGCTTCCTGGAATGCCTTGGCGGCCTGGCCCTTCAGCCCGTCGGGCTCGGTCAGGTTCTTCAGGCCGTTGCCGACGGATTCGAAGGCTGTCTTGAAGTCGTTCAGGTGCCCGACCTGGGCATGGATCTTGGCCACGCTGCCGTAGACGAGCTTCTTCGGGTCGTCGGTCTGCCCAAGTTCCAGCTCGGCGACGTCGGAGCCAAGCTGGTTGGCAGCGGAGCGGGACTTGTCGCGAATCCAGTCGCCTGCTTGCTCCAGTCCGACCTCGTCGGCGAGGCCGGCGACCTTGCTGCCACCCCACTCGACGAAGTCGCCGACCTTCTCGACGCCGTGCTCGACCTTGTCCTCGACGACGTCCGGTATGAAGTCCTGCCAGCCCATCAG
>NZ_JZWV01001168.1 GCF_000966975.1 Streptomyces katrae
GGCGCGCTCCGCCTGCTCCAGCAGGTCCTTCATCGAGCCGATCTTCCCCGTCGACGTCACCGTGTCCTTGGTCTCGGACCAGGTCTGGCCGATGTCCTTGGCAGCCTTCTCGTAGGACTGCACGCTGTAGTCCGGCTGATAGACATCAGCGCTGAAGATTTCACCCCAGGACTTCTTCTCGATCTCGTCCTCACTGGCGTGCGGGTTGCCGTAGAAGGCGTTCGCGGCCACCTTGAAGCCGCCCTCGATGTAGTGGTCCTCCTCCCAGACCGTCCCCGCGGCGATGCCGAGGTTCCCGGCCAGGGCGGATGCGTCCTGGATCAGCGAGCGGACGCCCCACTCCCAGAGCTCACAGAAGTCCTCGAAGTCCTTCGCCAGACCACCGTGCCCAGCCTCCATCGCCGTCATCGACAGGTCGTGGAACCCCGCCCCTTGCGACGCGCCGGCCGCGTCCCCGACCTCACGCAGCTCGGAGACGGCGGCCCGCAGCCCCTTCTGGATCGCCGCCACCGCGGCCGGTGACACCTCCAGATCACCGTCGTCCGCCATCAGACCTCCCCCTGATCACCGTTGTTGACGTCCACGGCACAGCAGTCGGGCACGATCCCGGCCACGGGCGGGAACAGCATCGAACCGTCCTCATCAGCCACGTTCACCGCGATCCCAGCCGGGCCGTCGACCTCGGGCACCACCGCATCCACGAGCCGCGCACCGAGGATCGAAAGGTACGGCCACTCCCGCGCGGCCTCCCCACGGGCTCGGGCGAACCGGGCAAATGACTCCTCGTCCGTGAACGCGTACAGCCAACGGATCCCGCCTGCGACAGCCGACATCACTCCGCCTGCGGCCTCGTCGGCGAGCGGGACAAGAAGCACCGCCCGCCGAAACTCACCCACCAGACGCCCCGGATCCCCGTCGCCCACCCGATACGCGGCAATCTCTGCCGTCAGTTCCATGCTCTGTCCCCCAATCAGGCGATGTTCACCCGAACCAAGGACAGTACCTTGATCGCAGATTGGGTTGAGCCAGGATCGTGCCACCCCAGGCCGAATCGACGCGGCGAGATCCCCAGATGCCCGGCGCCGGAACCGGGCACGGTTCTTCGGTGGCACGGCTGAAGGCGGAAGGGAGCTCTTCCGTGCCTGCGGTCCGCTAATGGCGCCAGTAACTGGCCATCACCTCCCTGATCGCGGCCCAGGCAATGATCGAGTAGATCGCCCGCACCCGCCTCCCCGCCCTGGAGCTCGACAGGCAGGTTCGACGTCTCTCTGCCCCAGACCATCGCATCGCGACGAAGTGCTCCTGACAGGGCCCGCGGGACGGGTGGGACGGGAAGCCCGGCGCTCCCCGATCGCCGCAAGCACCGTGCACCGCCTCTCGGCCCCGGGTCCGCGCCAGAACGGGGCGTCATCACAGCTGACGGTCCCGACTATGGGAGCCCGGCCCGTACATGGCCTCCTCCGGCCGGCCCAAATGAACCGTTCCAATCCACTGACCCGTCGAAGCCAACAGATCGCCGCGCTGTTGTCGAACTCCTACAACTCGTTCGAAGATAGCCAACGATCCATTCGCGGACCGGAATCCCCGGATTGACCAGCTCGGCGTGATCGCCGACGGCACCGACCGGAAGTGGATTTACCCAGGGCTTTGAGAAGCGACTGAGCCAGGCCTACTCCCTTCACGATCGAGTTATCCAGGGTCAGCATTGGTCCTGGCACCACACAAGAGAATAATCCCCAAGACAACACTGACCCACTCTGCAATGCCTTCGTACTGGTCGAGACGATGCAGGGAAACCGGACCTCTCCTCGGGAAGGCCCGGACTTCGATCCCAGCTCTCAGGTGGTCATCGCACACGGCCCCGCGGTTTCAGGTGAGTTGGGGGAATTTCGGGGGCCGGGATCGGAGGGCCGTCGTAGCCCTTGACCTCGCCGAAGCGCGAGCCGTTCGCCCAGTCCTCACGGGCCTGGACGATCTCCTCGTGGGAGCGGCCGATCCAGTTCCAGAACATGACGATCTCCTCCTCGAACGGCTCCCCGCCCAGCAGCATCAGGCCCGCGTCCGAGGCCGCGCGCAGCGGGAGTTCGGTGCGGCCGCAGCCCAGGTAGAGCATCGAGCCCGGGAGGAGGGGCACGCCGTCGACGTGGGCCTCGCCGGACATGGAGAGGACCGCGTACTCGAAGTCCGGGTCGAGGGGGAGGCGGGTTTCGGTTCCGGCGGCGAGGGCCAGGTCCGCGCCGACGATGGGGGTGTACGCGGCGCCCGGGGAGGTCGCGGTGTCCAGGGTGCCCAGGATGACCGTGGCGTCGAGGCCGGGGGCCGTGACGCGCGGGAGGTCCGCGTGGTGCTGGAAGTGCGGGGCGACGTCGCGGTGGGCGTCCGGGAGGGCCACCCACAGCTGGGCGCCGTGCAGGAAGCGGGCGTGGGGGCGCGGGCTCTCCTCGGAGTGGCTGATGCCCCGGCCGGAGGTCATCAGGCCCAGCTCGCGCGGGCGGATCGTGGCGAGGCTGCCGACGCTGTCGCGGTGCAGGACCTCGCCCTCGTGCAGCCAGCTCACCGTCTGCAGGCCTGCGTGCGGGTGGGGGGCGACCTGCATGCCGGGCTCGTCGGCGATGTCGTCGGGGCCGTAGTGGTCGACGAAGCACCAGGCGCCCACCATGCGGCGGCCCAGGTTCGGCAGGAGGCGGCGGACCTCGGTGGACTCCCCGAGCCTGACCGTGCGCGGGCTGAGGAGCTCCCGTACCGGCTCGGCCACGACGAAGCCGCGGCCGCCGCAGGAGGAGAGAGCGGGCTGGCGATCGAGATTGCTCATACGGGACAAGGTAGCTCCGCGGGGTCCCGTTGCTCCTTTCCTTTCCGTGGAATGACGCGGCGTGCGGGGCCCGGCGGCCGCCTCGGCTAGCCTGGGTCCGATATGAACCGCCTGACCACGCCTTTCGGCTCCTACGAACTCACCCGCTTCCCCGCCGACCCGCGCGACCGGCTCCGCGCCTGGGACGCCGCCGACGAGTACCTGCTGCGCCACCTCGACGCCGGTACCGGCGAGCGCGGCCCGGTGGACCTGGCCGGCGCCGGGCAGATCACGGTCGTCGGCGACCGATGGGGTGCGCTGACCACGGCCCTGGCCGCGTACCACCCGGCCCAGATCACCGACTCCGCGCTGGCCCGGGCGGCCACCGAGGCGAACCTGGACCGGGCCGGCATCGGCACCGCCAAGTCCACGGTGACCCTGCTGACCACGCGGGACGCGCCGCCCGCGCGGATCGACGTGCTGCTCGTCCGGGTGCCCAAGAGCCTGGCGCTGCTGGAGGACCAGCTCCTGCGGCTGGCCCCGCACCTGCACGAGGGCACGGTCGTCGTCGGCACCGGCATGGTCAAGGAGATCCACACCTCCACGCTGGAGCTCTTCGAGAAGATCATCGGGCCGACGCGGACCTCCCTCGCGGAGAAGAAGGCCCGGCTGATCTTCTGCACGCCGGACCCGGCGCTGCTGTCCGCCGCCGGCACCTCGCCGTGGCCGCTGACGTACACGGTGGACCAGGACGGGGGCTCGGGCGCCGGGCTGACCGTGGTCAACCACGCCGGGATCTTCTGCGCCGACCGGCTGGACGTCGGCACGCGCTTCTTCCTCCAGTCCATCCCCACCAACACCAACGGGGCCCGGGTCGTGGACCTGGGCTGCGGCAACGGGGTCGTGGGCACGGCGGTGCAGGTCGCCGACCCGGACGCCGAGGTGGTGTTCACGGACGAGTCGTACCAGGCCGTCGCCTCGGCGCGGGCCACCTACGAGGCCAACGTCCGCCCGGGCCGGCGGACGGCGGAGTTCCTCGTCGGCGACGGCGTGGCGATGCTGCCGCCGTCCTCGGTGGACCTGATCCTCAACAATCCGCCCTTCCACTCGCACCAGGCGACCACGGACGCGACGGCGCTGCGCATGTTCGCGCAGTCCCGCAAGGTGCTGCGCCCGGGCGGGGAGCTGTGGGTGGTGGCCAACCGCCACATGGGCTACCACACCCATCTGCGCCGGCTCTTCGGCAACTGCGAAGTCACGGCGAGCGAACCGCGGTTCGTGGTGCTGCGGGCCGTCAAGCGCGAGGCGCGGCAGCACGGCAGGTGACGTACCGGCGCCCCGTCCCGCGCCACACGAGGTGACCTGCCGGTACACCCGCCGGTAGGTCCTACACTCGGCCGCGTGAGCACTGGGGCGGGGACGGACGGCGGGGACGGGCGGCGGCGCTGGCGCCGCGAGGAGGTGGCCCGGGAGGCCGGGGTCAAGGTGCGCAACCTGCGCTACTACCAGGAGCGCGGGCTGCTGCCCCCGCCGCGCCGGGAGGGCCGGATCGCCTGGTACTCCGAGGACCACCTGACCCGGCTGCGGCTGATCAGCGACCTGCTGGGGCGCGGCTACACGGTCAACGGCATCGGCGAGCTGCTGGCCGCCTGGGAGCAGGGCGGCGGGATCTCCCAACTCCTCGGGCTGGAACGGGAGATGACCCGGGACTGGGTGCGCGAGGAACCGGTGACGATGACCCGGGCCGAGCTGCGCGAGCTGTTCGGGCCGGGGGCGACGGCCGAGCACACCCGGCGGGCGGCCGAGCTGGGTTACGTACGGGTCGACGGGGACCGGGTCACGTATCCGAGCCGGCGGCTGCTGGAGGCGACGGTGGCGCTGGTGCGGCAGGGAATGCCGCTCGGGGAGATCCTGGACGCCGGGGAGTTCGTGCAGGAGCAGGCGGACGCGCTGGCGGACCGGTTCGTCGGACTGTTCCGGAGGCATGTGATCGGCGCCGACGGGCTGGGGTCGCTTTCGGCCACCCAGCTGGATCACGTCCGTGAGGCCGCGGCCGCGCTGCGGCCCGTGGCGGGTGAGGTGATGGCCTCGGAGTTCGCCCGGGCGATGGGGCGGCGGGTGGAGGCGGAGGTGGCCGAACTGCTGCGTACGGAGCAGTAGGAGTCGGCCTAAAGGGTGCGCTCGCACAACCTTGCCAACCACCATTGGCACTCTTACATTCAACTCGTCGGTAACAAAGGTGCACAGCCGAGATAAGGGACGATCTCATGGCAGATTCACCGCACTTACCCGAATTCGATTCCGAGGGCGGAGTCGGCGACGAGTCCGCGAGCAGAGTGGAGGGCCGGGTCCGCTGGCGCAGGTTCGCGCTGCTGACCGTGCCCGCCGTGGCGGTGACCGCCGGACTGGGGATCGCCCTGGCGCAGGGCGCGCTCGCCGCCTCCTTCGCGGTGTCGGGCCAGCAGTTCAAGGTGTCGGCGCAGAGCCTGGAGGGCGAGGGCTTCGCCCAGTACGGCAGCGTCGACGTCAACGCCCGCCAGGAACTGATCCCGGTGGCCGTCACCGCCATCAAGGAGGCCAAGCTCCACAGCCTCTGCCAGTCGGTGGTCACCTCCCTCCCGGTCATCGGGGACATCTCCCTCAATCTGACCGCCGGCAAGAAGGCCCCCGTGGAGGCCTCCAACCTGTTCGTGGACGCCACGCAGCTCGCCGGCGACGCCGAGTTCACGAACATCGAGATCGGGCGCGACGCCTCCACCCTGGACAAGGGCCCGGCCGAGGCCCAGGGCATGCAGGACCTCTTCGCCCAGCAGGCCGACAAGGTCACCATCAGCAGCCTCCGGCAGACGGCGTGGGCGACCAACGCCGGCACCTTCAAGCTCTCCGGGCTGAGCATGGACATCAGCAAGGGCAAGAAGGAATGCTTCTGAGCCGCTGGCGGCGGTGGCGGCGCGGCAGGCCCTTCTGGGGCGGGCTCTTCGCCGTCCTGGCCGGGGCGTGGATCTGCGTACTTCCGCTGGCACCACTGAAGATCATGCTCCAGCAGGGCATCGCCGGGATCCCGTCCGTCCTGATGGGCATCATCATGATCGTCCTCGGTCTCACCGCCTGGCTCTCACCCCGCCAGCGCGCCCTCGCCGGGGTGCTCACCACCCTGATCGCCACCGCCGCACTGGTCCTGTCGAATCTCGGCGGCTTCCTGATCGGCACCCTGCTCGGCATCCTCGGCGGCGGGCTGATGTTCGCCTGGCAGCCGTACGCCGCCCCGCGCGCCGGGGGCTCCGCCGCCCCCGCCCGGCCCTCCCCCGCCGGGACCTCCCCCGCTCCGCACCCCGATCCCCAAGGAGCTCAGCCATGAGCCGTACGCGCACCGCGCTCGCCCTCGGCATGGCGGCGGCCG
>NZ_JZWV01001169.1 GCF_000966975.1 Streptomyces katrae
CCCCAACCGGTCCCTGAGACCGCCCCGCCGAAGTCCCGACCTCCCCGCCCCCGTCCCGCTTTCCGCTACCGCCCGACGTGCGGTACCCACCCCACCCCACCCCCAGAGCCTCAGGCCTCCGGCGATGCCCCGCGTTGGAGGTCTTCGCCGAATTCGATCATGCGGCGGGCGTAGTCCTCGGTCCATTCCGCCGCCTCGGCGATCGCGGAGGGGGTGAGGCGGTCGAAGCGGCGGGGGTCGGCCAGCTGGGCCGCCGCCAGGGCCTGGAACTCCTCCGCCCGGTTCTGCGCGGCCCGGAAGGCCAGCGTCAGCTCGGTCGCGCGCGCCAGTAGCTCCCGCGGGTCCTCGATCGACTCCAGGTCGAAGAAGTGCTCCGGGTCCGCGACGGCCTCCGAGGGCTCGAAGAGCAGCGGTGCCGGCCGCTGCCTCCGCTCGGTCCGCTCGGGCTCTGCCATGCGTGTCCTCCTGCGCGTACGAATCCTCCGGGCCACCCTCCATTGTCCAACGCCTGGCAAGGGTGCCGGGCGTCACGCCGTCGCGGGCTCCTTCACCAGCGCCGCGATGTCGTCGAGCACGCCCGACACCTCGGCCGCCAGGCCCTCGGGCGCGGTGAAGCCGTCGGCGCCGAGCAGGCCGAGGACGCCGGGGACCGCCGCCGAACGGGCCGCGGGCACCATGCCGACCTGGGTGAGCACCGGCAGCAGCATCTCGGCGGCCGGGGCGCCGCCGCTGCCGCCCGCGCTGTAGCTGACGATGCCGACCGGCTTGCCCTGCCACTCGGCGTAGAGGAAGTCGACGGCGTTCTTGAAGGGGGCGGTGAAGCCGCCGTTGTACATCGGCAGGACGAACACGAACGCCTCGGCGGGCTCGATGAGCGCGCTCCAGTCACGGGTGTGCTGGTGGGTGTAGTTGCCGCTGGAGGGGAACTCCGGCTCGTCCAGGAACGGGAGGGCCACCTCGGCGAGGTCGACCGGGGTCACCTCGAAGGAGCCGTGCTCGCGGGCGAGGTCCGCCACCCAGC
>NZ_JZWV01001170.1 GCF_000966975.1 Streptomyces katrae
ACCCAGCGGGCGAGGGGGCCGCCGGCGGAGGTGGGGCGGTGGGCGGCGTAGATGACGTGCAGGCGGGTCATGAGGTGAACTCCCGTTCGGTGCGGAGGAAATGGGCGCGGGCGCACTTTTGTTGTTGACGTGTCATCCAGGCAACTCGATGATGCGTGATATGTCAACTAGGTAGGTGATGTGTCACCAAAGTGGATAGGCTGCTTCCATGACCGAAGTGCCCGAGTCCGCCCACCCCCGCTGGCTCACCGAGTCCGAACAGGACGCCTGGTACGCCTGGCGCCGGATGTTCCCCCTCGTCAACGCCGAGATCGCCCGCGACCTCCACCAGGACAGCGCGCTCTCCGAAGCCGACTACGACGTCCTGTCGGTGCTCGGCTCCACCGACGGCCACCGCATGCGCATCACCGCGCTC
>NZ_JZWV01001171.1 GCF_000966975.1 Streptomyces katrae
TCACCGCGCTCGCCGGCCTGATGAGCTGGTCCCGCAGCCGGCTCTCCCACCAGCTGACCCGGATGGAACAGCGCGGCCTGGTGCGCCGCGAGGAGGTCGCCTGCGACGGCCGGGGCGCGGAAGTGGTCCTCACCGCCTCGGGGGTGGACGCGATCACCGCGGCCGCGCCGAGGCACGTCGAGTCCGTCCGCCGCCACCTGATCGACGTGCTGACACCGGATCAGCTCCGCACCTTCGCCGAGGTCGGCGAAGTCCTCCGCCGGAACTTCGGCGCCACCCGCAAGTAGGCTCGCCGGATGACCGAGGACGAAGTGGCCGACGCCGAGCGCGAGCTCGGGGTCCGGTTCCCCGCCGAGTACCGCGCCTACCTGCGCGACGCCCCCGACGGGGCCGCCTACCGGGTGGTGCGGACGGAGGCCGGCTGGCGGTGGCCGGGTGACCGGCGCCTGCGGTCCGACCTGCTGGCCGTCCCCTTCCCGCACCCCGACTCCTACGTGGAGGCCGACGCCGCGCTGTGCGCGCGAGAGCCCTTGGCCGCGGACTTTCCGGACGATGCCGCCTACGGGGCGGCCTGGGAGGCCTGGGACGCGGAATGCGAGGAGTTCGAGGACTGGCGGACCGCGGGAGCCATGCTCCTGGAAGAACACGGCTGCGGCTTCGCCACCCTCCTGGTGGTGACCGGTCCGCTGGCCGGGACCGTGTGGTGGGACGGGCGCGCCAGCTGTGACCGCATCGTCCGGCTCTCCCTCGACCACGGGGGCGGGGGAGAACCGGTCACCTTCGCCGAGTGGCTCGGCCGCGGATCCTGGGACCTCCTCCCGCCCGGCTGGGGATAGCCCTACGGCCGCCAGGCCACGCGGTGTTCGGCCAGGTGGGAGAGGACCGAGTGGTTGGCCTCCCAGCCGTCGCGCCCAGCCGGACCGGTTCCGTGGACGGGTGGTCGTCCAGGAGTTCCGCTATGCCCGCCCGGGCCACCACCACGCAGGCGTGCCGGTGGCGGGAGGCCAGGACGCACAGGCGGCCCGTCTCCAGGTGGAAGGCGGTCGCGTCCGGGCGGCCCGACAGCGGGTGGAGGACCACCGTGAGGTCGTACTCGCGGCCCTGGAGGCGGTTGGCGGTGTCCACCGTGACCCCGCTGACGCCCAGGGACGCCAGGGCCGAGCGGACCGCCGCCGCCTGGTCGCGGTGCGCGGTGCCCACCGCGATCCGGGACGGGGTCAGGGGCGCGGGGACGGGGGACTGCTCGTCCGAGGTGACCGCCCCGCGGTCCAGTGCGCGGCGGACCACCAGGGCCACCGCCCCGACCGCCTCCGGGTCGGTGCGCGGGGTGTGCCGGGCGGGGAGTTCCAGCAGGCCCCAGCCCGCCTCGGCCGCCTCGTCCAGCACCCGGTCCGGGCCGGAGCCGTCCGAGGCGACCCCGTACGCGAGCCGCCGTTCACCCGGGCCGGTGCCGCTGCGGAACTGCGAGTACGGGTAGAAGGCGCGCGAGACCAGCGGCGCGGCCGTCGCCGGGAGCCGCCACGACACCGGGAGCCGGTGCTGCGGCAGTTGGGGGTTGTGGGCGAGGAGGGTGCTCACCGCCGACGCGGAGGGGTCGTAGGACAGCCCCGCCCACTGCTCCGCGCCGACCACGCTGAACGGGTCCAGCTGTCCCGGGTCGCCCACGAACAGCGCCCGCTCGAACAGCCCGGCCACGGCCAGCAGCGCGTCGGAGCGCATCTGGTACGCCTCGTCGACGATCGCGTGCTCCCAGGGCTCCGCCTTCACGTACGCCCACTTCGCGGCCGTGGAGATGGTGACGGGGAGTTCCGCCAGGTCGGCCGGTCTGGCGGAGAGGGTGACCGACGGCAGCTCGCGCAGCGCCGGGTCGTAGGCGTCGGCGTCGCTGCTGTGCAGGCGGCCGACCTTGAGCTCCGGGTCCTTGGCGGCGAGCCGCAGCACCAGGTCGTCCACCTGCGCGTTGGTCTGCGCGACCACCATCAGCCGGCGCCCGGCGGCGGCCAGCTCCCGGGCCGCGCGCACCACCAGCGTCGACTTGCCGGCCCCGGGCGGGGAGTCGACGACCACGCCCCGCTCCCTGCCGTGCAGAGTGTCGTGGAGGATGGCGGCGGTCGCCCGGTCGGCGGCGGCGCCCGGGTCGAAGGCGGTGGTCACAGCAGGTCCTCGTCGGTCACGGCGTCCAGGGCGGGGGCGGTCGCGGATCCCGGCGGGCCGCCGTGCGTCCACGGGGTGTTCTCCGGGTCGGGCAGCTTCGGGCCGCCGCGCGCGTCGTGCTCGAACAGGGTCCAGCACACCCGGTCGCCCTTCTCCGGCACCGAGCCCGCCACCGGTTCCCGGCCCGCGCCCATCTTGTCGAGGACCCGCAGCACCAGCTGGCCGTCCTCCTCGCGGCGGACGAACTCGAAGGCCTGCTGGCGGCCGTCCAGCGAGCGGAACACCTTGCCGCCGCCCTCGTCCGCGAGCTGCGGCCGGTCCTCGGTGGCCACCGTCAGCAGCGGGCGCGGACGGGGCCGCTTGCCCTCGCTCCACTCCATCGCCACCTCGGTGACCTCACCGGCGAAGGCCTCGCCCGCGAACCGCCGGCCCGCCATGACGAGGGGGTCGTCCAGCGCCTCCTGGGCGTCGAGGCGTACCTGCTCGGTCTCCCGCGTGGCGAGCTTCTGGGCCGCCGTCACCGCGTCGTCGCGGCGCGGCTGCGGCGGTTCGCCCGCGCGGACCCGGTCGCGGTGGCCGGTGAAGGACCAGCGGTCGCGGGTCCAGCGCTCCTCGGTCCGCTCGCCCGGCGGCAGGGTGCGCAGCAGGTCGATCGCCTCCCACGTCTGCCACCAGGTGTTCTCCATCTGGGACACGACCAGCTTGCGGACCGCCCGCTCGGCGAGCCGTACGGCGTCCCCGTCGCGGGGCCCGCCCGAGGCGCGCGCGGCGTCGAACTTCGCGATGGCCGGGGCCAGCAGCCGGTTGTCGAAGGCGGGGTCGGTGGCCGGTCCGGCCGGCGGGCACAGCAACTGCCCGTCCTGGTCCCGGCCGAGCTCCATGCGCAGCGCCCACTCGGCGCCCGTGACACCCTCGGGCGGGCTGATCCAGGCCAGGAGGGAGCCCAGGTGCTGGTCCTCCAGGTTGCTCTGGCCGGTCGCCCAGTGCCGGGAGAGCAGGTCGGTGGCGGCCAGCAGCATCGAGGAGCCGGGCACCCGGGAGCGTTCGGCCAGGTGGGTGAACCAGCGGCCCAGCAGCGGGACCTGGGAGGGCGCCGGGTACGGGTTCTCGGGGTCCTCCTCGGCGGTCCGGCGGAAGCGCATCGAACGGCCCAGCAGCCGTACGTACTCGATGCCGGCCCGGCTCGGCACGACGATCTGCGGGGCGTCCACGCACAGTTCGGCCTCGACCTTGGTCTTCCGGCCGGTCTCCGGGTCGGTCTCGGTCCGCTCGGCGGGTTCGACGGCGTCCGCGTAGGACTCGATGTGGGGCATCAGCAGCCGCGCCAGCTCGCCGAGGAACTCCCAGCGCAGGTCCCGGTCGCGGGGCTGCGGTATGACGAGGATCCGCGGCTCGTGCCGGTCGGTGCCCAGCATCGCCCCGAGCGGCGCCCCGGCCTCGCCGGCCGTGGTCAGGGGTACGAGGACCAGCGGCTCGGCGCCCAGGTGGCGGTGGCGTACGGTCGCCAGCGGCCGGGCGTGGCCCGCGCGGACCGCCTCCAGCCGGGCGAGGGTGCTCAGCAGGGGCATTCGGGGGTCTCCGGGGCCTGGTACGGGGGTCGGGCGGCGGCGAGCTCCAGGGCCTCGGCGCGCAGCCGGGCGGCCTGGTGCAGTGCCTCCGCGGTGGGGTCGCCGTCGGGGCCCGCGCCGGAGGCGGCCGCGAGGGCCTCCTCGATGCTGCCGAGCCCGCCCAGCTCGCCGCGTACGGACCGGCCGAGCGCGGCGGGGTCCCCGGCGGCGCGGGAGCGTTCGCGGCAGTGGAAGGCCAGTTCGCAGGCGGCCAGGCACTCGGGGGCGTAGGCGGCGGAGACCGCGGAGACGGCCTCGGTGAGTTCCTCGGCGGTGCGGGAGGGGTCGAAGCAGAGCCCCTCGGGCAGGCCGGCGGCCAGGTCCTCGATCCGGGTCAGCCGGTCCAGCTGGCGGCGGGTGACCGCGCGTTCGCGGCGGACGTCGACGGGTTCGGCGGTGGGCAGGTTGGAGAAGTCCTTGGGGCAGACCAGCAGGACCCGGTGGCCGACCTCGGCGCCGGACAGCTTCGCGGCGGTCTGTTCCAGGGCCAGGACGTACACGGCGGCCTGCCGGGCGGCGGCGCCCACCTTCGCGGCGTCGGCGGCTCCGTCGATCATCGGGAACGACTTGATCTCCACGACGGTCCAGCGGCCGTCGGGGTGCACGACGACGGCGTCCGGCTCCAGGTAGGCGGGGGTGCCCGCCACTTCCAGGGCCAGCATCGGATGGTCCAGCAGGGTCCAGGTCCGCGCGGCGGTGGCCTCCCGCAGGGCCAGTGCGGTCCGGGCGGCGCGGCCCTCGGGTCCGGCGGCGGTGAGGTCGGGCACCCGGGCGTCCGACCCGGGCGGCTCGGCCCCGGCGCCGAGGCGGGCGTGCACCAGGCGCAGCAGTTCGGCTCCGCCGTCGCCCTTGACCTTGGCCTCGAAGGAGTTCCCGCGGACGATCGCGAACTGGGACTGGCCGAAAGCGGCCGGTGTGCCGAGGGCCGCGGCCAGGGCGGTCTTGTCCACTCCGGCGCCGTCGAGGAGCGCCCGTCTGCCGCACCCCGGGTTCGCGGCGAGCGCGGCGAGCGCCCGGGCGTCGAGCGGGCGGGGCGGCACGGCGGGGCCGCGCAGGTCGGCGAGCCGCTGCCGCAGTGTCGTCGTCTGGGGCGGGCCGCTGGGCGGGTAGGAGCTCACGGGCGGAAGTGTCCCATCCGCCACTGACATTCGTGGACCTACGGCCGAAACGGACCGGTTCTTGCCGTCGTGACCAGGTCCGTGCCCATGCCCGCGCCCATGCCCATGCCCGCGCCCATGCCCATGCCGCGCCCGTGCCCAGCGCGCGGGCGGGCGGGCAGCCGGCCGACGTCCATGTTCACGTCATGGATGATGGACGGACGACGGATTCGCGCATCCCAGGGCGAACCACCACGGACCGGGAGAAACACAGATGGCCCCCCGCATCCTGCTGGCCCGCCACGGCCAGACGGCATGGTCCCTGCTCGGCAAGCACACCGGGCGCACGGACGTGCCCCTGCTGGAAGAGGGCAGGCAGGGGGCGAAGCGGCTGGGCGAGCGGCTCGCCGGTGAGCCCTGGGCCTCGCTGCGCGGCCTGGAGGTGCGCACCAGCCCGCTGGTCCGGGCGAGCGAGAGCTGCGACCTGGCGGGTTTCGGCGCGCAGGCCGAGCCCTGGGACACCCTCATGGAGTGGGACTACGGCGACTACGAGGGGATGACCCCGGCGGAGATCCAGGCGGTCCGGCCGGGCTGGCTGATCTGGCGCGACGGGGTGCCCGGGGGTGAGTCCGTCGCCGACATCGCGGCCCGCGCGGACGAGGTGGTCGCCTGGGCCCGGTCGGCCGAGCGGGACGTCCTGGTCTTCGCGCACGGGCACGTCCTGCGCACCCTCGCCGCCCGCTGGCTGGGCTTCGAGGCCTCCTTCGGCGCCCGCATCCGCCTGGACCCGACCTCCCTGTCGGTCCTGGGCTGGGCGTACGGGGCGCCGGCCCTGGAACGCTGGAACGACACCGGGCACCTGGACGGGTAGCCGACGGCTCAGGCCTGGGCGTGGCGGGCCAGGAAGTCGCCGACGCGCGGGGAGCGCTGGTGCGGGACCAGGGTGCGGGCGGTGCCCGCCAGCATGGAGCGGATCCGGGTCGACTGGACCTCCGTGAGCAGGTCGAGCACCCGCCCGCCCGCCCAGGCGGCCTCGTCGGGCGCCCCGGCGCGGGCCAGGTCGTCGGCGAGCTCGGCGGTGTAGAGGGCCACGTTGCGGGCGAAGTGCGGGTCCTGGAGGTCGGCGGCGCGGCGGGCGTGCCGGGCGGCGCGGGCGTGCTCCCCGAGCGCCGCCCAGCAGCGGGACTCCAGGGACTCCAGCTCGGCCTCGCCGAAGAAGGACATCCACTCCGGGTCGGCCGCGCACGCCCCCCGTGCGAACTCGGTGTGCGCCCGGGTCAGCGCCTCCTCGCACGCCCGCTGGTCGCCGAGCCCGGACCAGCCGCCCGCCTCCCGCAGGGCCAGCAG
>NZ_JZWV01001172.1 GCF_000966975.1 Streptomyces katrae
CCTCCCGCAGGGCCAGCAGCGACAGCAGCCGGGGCGAGCCCAGCGAGCGGGCCGCGCGCCGGCCCGCCTGGGCGGCCCGTACCGACTCGCGGGGGCGTCCGCAGTCCCGGGCGAGAAAGGCCATGTTGCTGAAGGCGTGCGCCTCCAGGCCCGCGTCCCCCGCCACCCGGGCGGTGGCCAGGGCCTCGGCGTAGTGCGAGCGGGCGTCCTCGAAGCGGCCCGAGTCGTGGGCCAGCCAGCCCACCGAGACGGCCAGTTCCCCGGCCCCCGAGTGCAGCCGGTCCTCGGTGGACTGCCGGGTGGCTCCCGCGTCGAGGAGGGCGTAGGCGGTGCGCAGGGGCTGGGCGGCCCGCCGGTAGAGGGCGTCGGCGCCGTGCCGGTCGTCCAGCAGCCGGATCTGGCGTACGGCGTCCTCGACGGCGTCGGCCTCGGCCTCTCCGGCGCGGGAGGGGATGCGGCGGCTGTCGCCGAGCAGGGTGAGGCTGAGCGTCGCGGCCGCCATGGTCGCGGAGCCGCCCGCCATGAAGGCGCGCCGCAGCACGTCGCTCTCCTTGGACCGGTGGATGAGGTGGGTGAAGACGGGCGGGGTGGGCAGGGCGCGCTGCGCGGCCCGCCCGCGGACCGCCTCGCGGGGGGAGAAGCCCAGGTCGGCCAGGGTGCGGCCGGGGAACATGTGGAGGAAGACCCGTTCGTAGGCGTAGTTGGGGCAGCGGATCTCGCCCGATTCGACTCGGCCGATGTAGCGGGCGTCGCAGGAAACCGTTTCGCCGATCTCCCGTGCGGCCCGTCGCACCATGGCCGCGAACTCGGCCGGGGAGTGTGCTCCGCGCAGCCGCCGAAAGCTGGAGTTGGGTGAGTGGGGTGACGCCGCCATGGACGCTGCCTCTCTGGACACGCTCGCCCCGGAGTCGGGTGCTCCGGCGCGCATGAACGTACCGCCAGCGAGGGGGTGCTCACGCTCTGTTTGGCTACAAAACGGATATCTCACCCGCGATCCGCCATGAACTGCCATCCTTTGCGGCGTCTTGCCGCCGCACCTGTTGACGCTTCGCCGCGTTGAACCCATGCGGATACGGATCGAGGAGGGGTTCCCCTTGGTGGAGGCCGGCATGGACAGCATTGGTACGAACACCGCGCCCGGCGCCGGCGCGACCCCGATCACCGCCCCGGCCGCGGCGACGGCGCCCGCCCCCGCCCCGGCCCCGGCTCCCTTCCCGGCCCCGGACCTGGTGACCGTCTCCGTACGGCAGGGGCTGGAGGCCGTGGACATCATCCGCCGCGGGGCCGGGCGGGCCGCGCCCGCGGTGGGCCCCGTCCTGCACGACGGCTCCGGCGACACCCTCGGCTTCCTCGTCCCGCCCGGCACCGCCGACGCCTGGGACCTGCCCGGCAGCGCCTGTACGCAGACCAACGGGCGCGGGATGCGCTTCGGCGACCTCGCCACGCCCACCGCGGGCGGTACCGGATGGCTGCTGCCGCCCGAGGCGGTGGGGCCGGTCACCGACCCGGAGGTGCTGCGGGCGGCGCTCGGCGAGGCGGCCCGGCTGATCGAGGCGGCCGACAACTGTCGGTGAGGCTCTGGCCAGCGATAATGGGGGCGTGGCAGGCAAGGGTACGGGCAGGGACAAGGGCAGGAACCGCGACGGGGGCCGGCGGGGCAGCGCCGAACCGGTCACCGGGCAGGTGGGCGGCGGCCTGGCCGAGCTGACCCCGGACCGCGAGCGCGCCCGCGCCTGGACCCTGCTGATCGACGGGGCCCCGCAGTCGCACGTGGACCTGGACGACCCCGGGTACCTGGACTTCGCGTACCAGCGCCGCATCGGCCACCTGATCGACCTCGCCGCGCCCGCCCGGCAGCCCCTGAACGTGGTGCACCTGGGCGGCGGCGCCCTCACCCTGGCCCGCTACACGGCCGCCGCGCGCCCGCGCTCCGCCCAGCAGGTGGTGGAGGTGGACTCCGCCCTGGTGGCCTTCGTACGCGAACACCTGCCGCTGGACCCGCAGGCAAGGATACGGGTCCGGGCGGTGGACGCGCGGGCCGGGCTGGCGAAGGTCCCGGACGGCTGGGCGGACCTGGTCATAGCGGACGTGTTCAGCGGGGCCCGTACCCCGGCCCACCTGACCAGCGCCGAGTTCCTGGACGACGTGCGCCGGGCGCTGTCGCCCACCGGGTGGTACGTGGCCAACCTCGCCGACGGGCCGCCGCTGGCGCACCTGCGGGCCCAGGTCGCCACCGCCGCCTCCCGCTTCGAGCGGCTGGCGCTGGCCGCGGATCCCGTCGTCTGGCGGGGGAAACGTTTCGGCAATGCGGTGCTCGTGGCCTCCGACCAGGAGCTGCCGGTCGCGGAGTTCACCCGCCGCGTGGCGAGCGACCCGCACCCGGGCCGGGTGGAGCACGGCCGGGCCCTGACGGACTTCACCGGCGGCGCGGCCCCCGTCTCCGACGCCTCCGCGACGGCCTCGCCACCGCCCCCGGCCTCGGTGTTCCGCTAGGGGGCCGCCCTACGGGTCGACCGTCTCCACCGTCGGCGGGTGGTCGTGCCAGGTGCAGAACACCGACACCTCGCGGCCGTCACGGGTGAAGGTGACCCGGATCCAGAAGTCCTGCTTCCACACCTGCACCCGCCACCCCGCCTCCGGGGTCGCCGAGACCAGGGCGGCGGAGGAGGTGCCGAGGTCGAAGACCACCCGGCCGCCCGAGACCGAGTACCCCTTCACGTTCCCGGACCCGGCCTGCCCGCCGGCCTCCTGGAGCGGGCGCTGCTGCCCGGCCGGCGGCGCGGACTTCGACCGGGCGGACGCGGAGGGCGCGGCGGACGGCGACGAGGACCCCGGCCCGGACTGCGACGGCGGGGGCGAGGGCGAGGGGGACGCCGGGGCGGACCCCGACGGGCCGGCCGGCGCGGGAGGCTCCGGACCCCGCGTCGAGGAGGACAGCGGTCCGGCGGCCAGGGGAACCGCGAGCGGAGGATCGTAGGCCGTCCCGGACATGACGGTGCGCACACCCCACCACGACAGGGTCACGGCGGCCGCGGTCGCCACCACCCAGGCCATGGCATGTACAAGTCCTCTGCGCATCAGGGCACATACTGCACCACACGTCACAAGCCCGTCCCGGCACCTCCCGGGGCCGCCCGAATGGACTACCGTGCGCCCATGGCTAGTGTGCTCGTGGTCGAGGACGACCAGTTCGTACGTTCCGCCCTGATCCGGCACCTGACCGAGGCCTCCCACACCGTACGGAGCGTCGGCACGGCCCTGGAGGCCCTGCGCGAGGTCGCCCACCACCGGTTCGACGTGGTCATCCTCGACCTCGGGCTGCCCGACCTCGACGGCTCCGAGGCCCTGAAGATGCTGCGCGGCATCACCGACGTGCCGGTCATCATCGCCACCGCCCGCGACGACGAGGCCGAGATCGTCCGGCTGCTCAACGACGGCGCCGACGACTACCTCACCAAGCCGTTCTCCGTCGAGCACCTCTCCGCCCGGATGGCCGCCGTCCTGCGCCGCTCCCAGGCCACCGCCGCCGAACCGCCCCCGCGCGTGCTGCGCGTCGGCGGGCTCGCCATCGACCCGCTGCGCCGTCAGGCCGAGCTGGACGGGGCCGTGCTCGACCTCACCCGGCGGGAGTTCGACCTGCTGACCTTCCTCGCCGGGCGGCCCGGGGTGGTCGTGGCCCGGCGCGAGCTGCTCGCCGAGGTCTGGCAGCAGTCGTACGGGGACGACCAGACCATCGACGTCCACCTGTCCTGGCTGCGCCGCAAACTCGGAGAAACCGCGGCCCGGCCGCGGTACATCCACACCCTGCGCGGGGTGGGTGTGAAGCTGGAGCCGCCGCTGTGAGCGTCGCACGCGCGGCCACCGGGCCGCAGACGACCGCGACGGCCGCGCCGGTGCGCCGCTCGGGCGACCGTGACAACAGCCGCTGCCGCGGCGGAGCGAGCCGACAGAGGTGAGGTGGGCGCTGGTCAAGGTCTGTCTTGCGGTCACGACCATGGTGGCCGTGGCCTTCGCGGTGCCGCTGGGGCTGGTGGTGCAGGAGATGGCCAGTGACCGGGCCTTCTCCAACGCCGAGCGGCAGGCCGCCACCATGGGTCCGACCCTGTCCATCACCACCGACCCGGTGCAGCTGCGCAAGGCCGTCGAGTCCACCGAGATGGGGGCCGCCCGGCGGATGGCCGTGCACGTCCCCGCCATCGGCGGCGCCGCCCCCGTGGACATCGGCGACGGCTGGGCGGGCGCGCACGCGGTGGCCGAGACCCGCTCGATGGGCCGGGCCACCACCGCCGCGGCCGGCGGCGGGGGCTCCGCGCTGCTGCAGCCCATCGCCCTCGGCTCCGGGGACATCGCCGTCATCGAGATCTACGTGCCGGAGAGCGAGGTCAGCAACGGGGTCGCCACCGCCTGGCTGATCCTCGCCGGCGTCGGCCTCGCCCTGGTCGTCGGCTCGGTGGCGGTCGCCGACCGGCTCGGGGCCCGCCTGGTCCGCCCGGCCGAACGGCTCGCGGACGCCGCGCACCAGCTGGGGGAGGGGCGGCTCGGGGCACGGGTGCCCGAGGCCGGCCCGAAGGAACTCCGCTCGGCGGCCGTCGCGTTCAACTCGATGGCCGATCAGGTCGTCGAACTCCTCGCCAACGAGCGGGAGCTCGCCGCCGACCTCTCCCACCGGCTGCGCACCCCGCTGACGGTGCTGCGGCTCAACGCGGCCTCGCTCGGCGACGGCCCGGCCGCCGAACACACCCGGGCGGCGGTGGAGCAGCTGGAGCGCGAGGTCGACACGATCATCCGCACCGCCCGCGAGCAGCGCCAGCCCGCCGCCGCGGCGGCCACCGCCGGCTGCGACGCGTCCGAGGTGATCCGCGACCGGATGGCCTTCTGGTCGGCCCTGGCCGAGGACGAGGGCCGCGAGGTGCGGCTCGCGGGCGTGGACCGCACCGTACGGGTCCCGGTGGCCCGGCCCGAGCTGGCGGCCGCCCTCGACGCCCTGCTCGGCAACGTCTTCCGGCACACCCCCGAGGCCACCCCCTTCGCCGTCGACGTGCACGACGCGGGGGACGCCGTGATCGTCCTCGTCTCGGACGCGGGCCCCGGCATCGCCGACCCGGACGCGGCCCTGAGGCGCGGCAACGACGGTGGCCGCGACGGCTCCACGGGGCTCGGCCTGGACATCGTGCGCCGCGTCGCGGAGTCCACGGGCGGCGACGTACGGCTGGGACGGTCGGTGCTGGGCGGGACCGAGGTGCGGGTGTGGCTCGCCCTGGACGGCCGCGCCCGGCGCGGTGGCCGCGTCCCGGG
>NZ_JZWV01001173.1 GCF_000966975.1 Streptomyces katrae
CCTGGGAACGGAGGAAGGGCGGGGAGGGGAGGCCCCGTGCCCGGCGCGGCGCCGCGAAGCCGGGGAGGCCGCCCGCGGCCGCACCGAGCGAGCGGCGCGTCAAGAAGGTCAGTCGGAGAGGCCCGCCAGGTCGCGCAGGCGCCGCGCCTGAGCGGCCCGCTCGGCGCCGCGCTGGTCATCGTACGTGCGCGACCCCGCCTCCCGCAGCAGCGCCTTCGTCTCGATGACGGCGTCCCGCGGCGGCGCCAGCAGCGCGGTGGTGAGGTCCTGCACGGCGGCGTCGAGCTCATCGGCCGGGACGACCAGGTTCGCCAGACCCACCCGCTCGGCCTCCTCGGCGTGCACGAAGCGGCCCGTGGCGCAGATCTCGAGCGCGCGGGCGTAGCCGACGAGGGCGGTCAGCGGCTGGGTACCGGCCAGGTCGGGAACCAGGCCCAGGCTGGTCTCGCGCATGGCGAACTGCACGTCGTCCGCGACGACCCGCAGGTCGCACGCGAGTGCGAGCTGGAAGCCGGCGCCGATGGCGTGCCCCTGCACCGCGGCGATGGAGACGATGTCGTTGCGCCGCCACCAGGTGAACGCCTCCTGGTACTCGGCGATCGTGGAGTCGAGCAGTTCGTCGGAACCGCGCGCCAGGTCAAGGAAGGACGGCTCGCCCTCGAAGCCCTCGGGGGTGAACGCCTGACGGTCGAGCCCAGCGGAGAAGGACTTGCCCTCGCCGCGCAGCACGACGACCCGGACCGAGCCGGGCAGCGACCGTCCGGCCTCCGCCAACGCCCGCCAGAGCGCGGGGGATTGAGCGTTTCGCTTGGCCGGATTGGTCAGCGTCACCGTGGCGACCGTGTCGTCGATGGTGAGCCGTACGCCATCCTTGTCGAGCAGAGCCATCTGGTGCCTCCGGTGTGCAGTCGAGGCCGGACGTCCGGCCTAAGTGACTGCACAGTAACCACCCAGTCGACCGAGAGGCCGACCGGGGGTCACCGAAAGAACCATGCGTGGAACGGAACGGAGCTGGAGGGCGGTCGTGGGCACCGGCCCCGGCCTGTCGGCCAGGGTCAGGCCGCGGCCGCCTTCTTGCCGCGCGTCGCGCCACCGCGACCACGCAGCGTGACTCCGGACTCGCTGAGCATCCGGTGGACGAATCCGTAGGACCGGCCGGTCTCTTCGGCCAGCGCCCGGATACTCGCACCGGAGTCGTACTTCTTCTTCAGGTCTGCCGCGAGCTTGTCGCGCGCGGCGCCGGTCACCCGGCTGCCCTTCTTCAGAGTCTCGGCCACCCGTGCCTCCTCATGGGAAGTGCGCTCTGTGCTTCTCATGATCACCCCTCCCCGGCTTCCTGGCCACCCATTCAGCAAGGTCGGTCCGGCGGCATTTCTCGGTCCGTGGACACCCGAGCAGAACGGAATCTCCTCCTCCGCTGCATGACCTCCGTCACATTCCTCCGTCACGGAGGGGAATCGCCAGGTCAGGGGCCGGACGCCGAAAACGGACGGCCCCGGCCGCACATCCGGGAGGATGCGGCCGGGGCCGTTGTACAGAGCGCGAGGGTACGAGACCGTCTCACTCAGATGATGGATCACGTCTGCGCCGAATGATCCATGGGGAACTGGATCAGCCCGGCGGAAGGGGATCAGGCGAGGGCGACCAGGTCCCGGTAGTCCGGGCCCCACAGGTCCTCGACCCCGTCCGGGAGCAGGATGATCCGCTCCGGTTCCAGGGCCTCCACGGCGCCCTCGTCGTGGGTGACGAGGATGACCGCGCCCTTGTAGGTGCGCAGCGCGCCCAGGATCTCCTCGCGGCTGGCCGGGTCGAGGTTGTTGGTGGGCTCGTCGAGGAGCAGCACGTTCGCCGAGGAGACGACCAGGGTGGCCAGGGCCAGACGGGTCTTCTCGCCGCCGGAGAGCACGCCCGCGGGCTTGTCCACGTCGTCGCCGGAGAAGAGGAAGGAGCCGAGCGTCTTGCGCACGTCGACCAGGTCCAGGTCGGGGGCGGAGGAGCGCATGTTCTCCAGGACGGTGCGGTCCGGGTCGAGCGTCTCGTGCTCCTGGGCGTAGTAGCCGAGCTTGAGGCCGTGCCCGGGGGTGACCTGGCCGGTGTCGGGCTGCTCGGCGCCCGCGAGCAGGCGCAGCAGGGTGGTCTTGCCGGCGCCGTTGAGGCCGAGGATGACCACGCGGGAGCCCTTGTCGATGGCCAGGTCGACGTCGGTGAAGATCTCCAGGGAGCCGTAGGACTTCGACAGGCCCTCGGCGGTCAGCGGGGTCTTGCCGCAGGGCGCCGGGTCCGGGAAGCGGAGCTTGGCGACCTTGTCGGAGACGCGGACGGCCTCCAGGCCGGAGAGCAGGCGCTCGGCGCGCTTGGCCATGTTCTGGGCGGCGACCGTCTTGGTGGCCTTGGCGCGCATCTTGTCGGCCTGCGAGTTGAGGGCCGCGGCCTTCTTCTCGGCGTTCTGGCGCTCGCGCTTGCGGCGCTTCTCGTCGGCCTCGCGCTGCTGCTGGTAGAGCTTCCAGCCCATGTTGTAGATGTCGATGACCGAGCGGTTGGCGTCGAGGTAGAAGACCTTGTTGACCACGGTCTCGACCAGGTCGACGTCGTGGGAGATCACGACGAAGCCGCCGCGGTAGTTCTTCAGGTAGTCGCGCAGCCAGATGATCGAGTCGGCGTCGAGGTGGTTCGTGGGCTCGTCGAGGAGCAGGGTGTCGGCGTCCGAGAAGAGGATCCGGGCGAGCTCGACGCGGCGGCGCTGACCGCCGGACAGGGTGTGCAGCGGCTGGCCGAGGACCCGGTCGGGGAGGCTGAGGGCGGCCGAGATGGTCGCGGCCTCGGACTCGGCGGCGTACCCGCCCTTGGTGAGGAACTCGGTCTCCTGGCGCTCGTACTGGCGCAGGGCCTTCTCGCGGGTGGCGCCGGAGCCGGTGGCGATGCGCTCCTCGTTCATCCGCATCTTCTTGATCAGGACGTCGAGGCCGCGGGCGGAGAGGATCCGGTCACGGGCCAGGACGTCCAGGTCGCCGGTGCGCGGGTCCTGCGGGAGGTAGCCGACCTCGCCCGAACGGGTGATGCTGCCGGCGGCGGGCTGGCCCTCGCCGGCGAGGCACTTGGTGAGGGTGGTCTTGCCCGCTCCGTTGCGGCCGACGAGGCCGATGCGGTCGCCCTTGGCGATGCGGAAGGAAGCGGACTCGATGAGGACGCGGGCGCCGGCGCGCAGCTCGATGCCGGTGGCGGTGATCACGGAAATACTCCAGGGCGGTATGGACGGCGGAAGAGGGGGGCGGGACGCGCGTTCTTCGACGCCGCTAATCCGCGAGGAGATTTGCCATGAAGCCATTCTAACGGGGGTGCGCAACCACTTTTCGGGGCCCGGCCCTCACCCGTTCGGCCCAGGGGCCGCCCCGGGCGGGCGGGGCACGTATCAGGATGAGGGGGTTGGCCACGCTTGGAGGGCGGTGCGGCATGCAGTTCGACGACGACGCCGATCTGGACACGTCCGAGGTCAAGGACGTCCGCGGCAGCCGCGTCCCGGGCGGGCGGGCCACGATCGGCGGTGGGGTCGTCGGGCTGATCGCGCTGGTCCTGGGCCTGCTCTTCGGGGTGGGACCGGACCAGCTGGGGCTGTCCGACGGGAGTCCGCAGCCGGTCTCGACGAGTTCCTCGGCCGCCCAGGTGCAGCAGAGCTGCAGGTGCAGCAGAGCTGCAGGAAGGGCCGCGACGCCAACACCCGGGAGGACTGCCGGCTCGTCGCCGTGGTGAACAGCACACAGGACTTCTGGAGGCAGGAGTTCCAGCGGCGCGGCGGGAGGTACTCCCCGGCGTCGACGGTCTTCTTCTCCGGCCAGGTGAACACCGCCTGCGGGGCGGCCAGCAAGGCGGTCGGCCCCTTCTACTGCCCGGCCGACCGGCAGGTCTACCTGGACCTGGGCTTCTTCGACGACCTGCGGACCAAGTTCGGGGCGACGGGCGGCCCCTTCGCCCAGGCGTACGTGATCGCCCACGAGTACGGGCACCACATCCAGAACCTGACGGGGACGCTGGCGCGGGCCCAGAACGGCCAGACGGGCGCGAACAGCAACGCGGTGAAGGTCGAGCTCCAGGCCGACTGCTACGCCGGGGTGTGGGCGCACAACGCGACGCGGACCCCGGACGAGTCCACGGGCCGGCCGCTGATCAAGAGCCTGACCGACGAGGACATCCGGGACGGGCTGAACGCGGCGGCGGCGGTGGGCGACGACCGGATCCAGGAGAAGTTCCAGGGGCGGGTCACCCCCGAGTCCTGGACGCACGGTTCGGCGGAGCAGCGCCAGCAGTGGTTCTACCAGGGCTACCGCACGGGCGACATGGCCCAGTGCAACACCTTCCGCTGAGTGTCAGTGGCGCCTGCCATGCTGTGACGTGGATCACTTGGTCACCGTCACGAGAGGGAGTGATCGTCATGGCAGGCGTTCCGTCCATCTGTCCCACGCTGCCCTACCGCGATGCGAAGGGGGCCATCAAGCTGCTGACCGAGGCCTTCGGGTTCAGTCAGGTCGCGGTCTACGAGGGTGAGGACGGCTCGGTGATGCATGCCGAGCTGGCGTACGGGAACGGCGTGGTGATGCTCGGCAGCCAGGGCCGGGGCGGCACGTTCGACAAGCTCATGGAGGGCGCCGGGCCCGCCGGTGTGTACGTGGTCGTCGACGACGTGGACGCCCACCACCAGCGGGCCGTCGACCACGGAGTGGAGATCGTGGCACCGCCCACCGACCAGGACTACGGCTCCCGCGACTACATGGCCCGCGACGCCGAGGGAAACATCTGGAGCTTCGGCACGTACACGCCCCAGCTCTGACGACTTCACCGGGGGCGCGGCGCGGGGTCCCGTGAAGGCCCGGCCGGGGCTCACGCCCCGCCGGTGTGGACCTGGAACGCGGCCCGCCGGACCGCCTTGGCCAGGGCGGGGTCGGGGTGGGCGGCGGCGAGCGCGACCAGGACCTGCACGGTGCGCGGGTGCCCGACGGCCCGGACCTCGTCGAGCAGCCGCGGCACGGTGGTGCGGACGGCGGAGTCCAGGTGGCGGGCGAGCAGGTCGGCCTCCCCGTGGTCGGCGATGGCGGCCGCCGTGTCCACCCAGAGCCAGGTCGACTCCTCGGGCGTGAGGACGTCCTGGGCGTCGTCCGGGTCCACCCCGTCGTGCTCGGCGAGCCAGAGCAGGGCGTACGGCCGCAGGGCGGGTTCCCGTACGGCCGCGCGCACCTCCGGCTCGGCGGGGGCGCCGACCACGCGCAGGGCTTCGAAGGCGAGGCCCCGCAGCAGGGCGTCCTCGCCCCGGGCGGCGTGCAGCAGCTCGCTGACGGCGTGGCCGACGGGCCGGGCGGCGAGCCAGGCCCGGTACTCGGCGCGGGCGGGACCCGGGGTGAGCCGGGCGCAGCCGTGCAGCATGGCGGCGGCGGACTGCTCGATGTTCCCGGCCGGGCTCTGGGCGGCGACGCAGATCTGCTCCAGCTTGACCCAGACGGCCCAGCTGCCGAGCGGGGTCAGGGTGGCCTGTGCGGGGCCCAGGGTGACGGCGTCCACGGCCGCGAGTCCGCCGAGCGCCCAGCGCAGCAGCCGGGCGATCGGCAGGGGGCGGGGTTCGGCCGAGGCGGAGCCGGAGGCCGGGGCCGGGGCGGGCTCCGCGTCGTAGGGGACCTCGCAGCGCTCGTCGCGCAGTTCGGTGACCCGCTGCCCGAGGAGGTCCAGCAGGTCCGGGACGGTCACCGGACCGGCGGACAGCTGGAGCAGGGAGAGCAGCTGGGGCATCGCCTCGACCACCTCGGCGACGGCCGAGGGGGTGATGTCGGCGGGGGCCGGGTGGACGAGGGACCAGGCGTCGAAGAGGGCGACCCAGCCGCGCAGCACGGCGGTGTCGTCCCGGTCCCAGGCCCGCAGCCGCCAGCCGGGGCGGGCCTGGCCGCCGTGCACCTCGACGAGGCCGGAGAGCCGGGCGCGGTCCCAGCCGACCCGGATCTGGCCGTGCGTCAGGCCCAGTTCCGCGGCGGCCCGTTCGACGTCGACGGCGGGCAGGGCGCCCGCGGGGGCGGGGCGGCCGCCGTCACCGGTGCCGAGGTTCAGTTCGGCCCAGCGGGCCAGCCGTACCGCGTCGGCCAGTGAGGCGCGGGCGCGGTTCGCCAGGTCTGCCGTGGCGGGGGTTCCCGCCGGGGGCCCGGCGGCCGGCC